>JAHQVM010000048.1 GCA_019634365.1 Flavobacteriaceae bacterium
GATTCCACGACACCTGGAACATCATCGGGATCGCAGAGGGCGACCCTACGGCAAAAATTTATATATTTGACAGGTTCGGCAAGCTGCTCAAGCAGATCAGCCCGCTTGGGCCCGGATGGGACGGTACCTACAACGGGAACCCATTACCTTCCAGCGACTACTGGTTCAGGGTAGAATATATTGAAGATGAAAGGGCCCGAGAATTTACGGGGCACTTTACCCTGAAAAGATAAAACCCACACAAAACCAAATAAAAAAAGCTCCCGAAAGGGAGCTTTTTTGTTTTATATAAAATTCACTAGTTCTTCTGCTCGGATTCCGTGATGAGAAGCATGGGCAACTGCGATCCCATTCTTAATGATGATAAGCTGAGGGCTTTGATGCAATACCTGAAAGCGAAATCCCACTTCGTCGGACACATCGCGATAAGCCAAAAGGTCCAAATAATAGAGGTGCATGTTTTCGGGATCCAGATCATAGGTACCTTCAAAATTGCGCAATACCATACGACTTATACCGCAACGGGTAGAATGTTTAAAAATGGCTACTGATTTGGTTTTAGACTCCTCTACGATCTGCGCAAGCTGATCTACCGAAGTAAGCCGCTTCCAAGGAAGCTCTTTCTGCTCTTTTTCTGAGTTGTCTTTATTGCCACCAAATATTCCAAATAATCCCATTGATTTTAATTTTTGTCAAATATATAATAAGTATTCACAACGAATACTTCGGAAAAACCCTCAAAAACTTACAAAAACCGTCAAAATGACCGAAAAAAACTATACAAATCAGTCAAAATGACTTGTTTTCAACTTGGCCTACATTTTGAACAACCCAAGAAAAAAATATCATATGACCTTCAATAATTTCACCATAAAAAGTCAGGAAGCCTTACAAGAGGCCCAGCAGTTGGCGCAAGGTTATGAGCATCAACATATGGAGAACGAGCATATTCTGAAAGGGATTTTTATCGTGGATGAGAATGTGATTCCGTTCTTACTGAAGAAACTGGATGTAAACATCGATCTCTTAAAGCAAGTATTGGACAAGCAATTGGAGACTTTCCCAAAGGTTTCGGGAGGGCAACTCATGTTATCACAAAAAGCTGGGAAAGCTATGAATGAGGCCAGTAATTTGGCCAAGAATATGAATGATGAGTATGTTTCGGTAGAACATTTGCTACTTGCCATATTCAAATCGAAAAGTACGATTGCCCAAACGTTGAAAGATCAGGGCGTAACAGAAAAAGGTTTAAAATCGGCCATAGAGGAACTTCGGAAAGGAGAAAATGTCACTTCCCAAAGTGCCGAGGACACCTATAATTCATTGAATAAATACGCTCGAAACTTGAATCAGTTAGCCCGCGACGGCAAGTTAGATCCTGTTATTGGCCGTGATGAGGAAATCCGAAGGATTCTTCAAATCCTTTCGCGTAGAACCAAAAACAATCCTATGTTGGTTGGAGAACCCGGAACAGGAAAAACAGCCATTGCTGAAGGGCTCGCCCATAGAATTATCGCCGGTGATGTACCGGAAAACCTAAAAAGTAAAGAGGTGTTCTCTTTGGATATGGGTGCCTTGATTGCAGGCGCGAAATTCAAAGGGGAATTCGAAGAACGTTTAAAAGCCGTCATTAAGGAAGTCACTACCAGTGACGGGGATATTGTCCTCTTTATAGATGAAATACACACCTTGGTGGGTGCAGGAGGCGGACAAGGTGCCATGGATGCCGCCAATATTCTTAAGCCTGCTTTGGCAAGAGGTGAGTTAAGAGCGATTGGTGCTACGACGCTGGATGAGTATCAGAAATATTTCGAAAAAGATAAGGCATTGGAAAGACGCTTTCAGAAGGTACTGGTGGACGAACCCGATACCGAAAGTGCCATTTCCATTCTTCGTGGGATCAAGGAAAAATATGAAACCCATCATAAGGTGCGTATTAAGGATGAAGCCATCATCGCAGCTGTAGAGTTGTCCCAACGATACATCACAAATAGATTTTTACCCGACAAGGCCATTGACCTTATGGACGAGGCTGCTTCCAAACTACGTATGGAAATTAACTCCAAGCCTGAAGAACTTGATGTTTTGGATAGAAAAATCATGCAGTTGGAAATTGAGATCGAAGCCATTAAAAGGGAAAAGGATGAAGATAAATTGAAATCCTTGGGTGCCGAAGTGGGCAATTTAAAGGAAGAACGCAACGAATTGAATGCCAAATGGAAGAGCGAAAAGGAAGTAGTGGAGAACATTCAGAACGCAAAGAAAGACATTGAAACGTTCAAACAGGAAGCCGAGCAAGCGGAACGCGATGGAGATTACGGAAAGGTTGCTGAAATTAGATACGGAAAGATAAAAGAGGCTCAAGAAGCCTTAGAAAAATATCAGAACCAGCTTCAGCAACAACAGGACACTGCACTCATAAAAGAAGAGGTAACTCATGAAGATATTGCCGAAGTAGTTGCCAAATGGACTGGAATTCCAGTGACCAAAATGCTTCAGAGTGAACGTGAAAAGCTACTCAATCTCGAAGAGGAACTTCATAAAAGAGTTGTGGGTCAAGAAGAGGGAATCATAGCGGTAAGCGATGCCATACGAAGAAGTCGAGCCGGCCTGCAGGATGCGAAAAAACCTATTGGTTCCTTCCTTTTCCTTGGAACCACTGGGGTAGGTAAAACGGAATTGGCGAAGGCATTGGCAGCATATCTATTCGATGATGAGAATGCCCTTACACGCATTGACATGAGTGAATATCAGGAGCGCCATAGCGTGAGCCGCCTCGTTGGTGCGCCTCCGGGATACGTGGGTTATGACGAAGGTGGGCAACTTACAGAAGCTGTTCGAAGAAAGCCTTACTCTGTAGTATTGTTGGATGAAATTGAAAAAGCACACCCAGATACTTTCAATATTTTGTTACAAGTACTGGATGAAGGACGACTAACAGATAACAAAGGACGTGTAGCGGATTTTAAAAACACCATCATTATCATGACCAGTAACATGGGAAGTCCTATTATTCAGGAGAAATTTGAAACGATGAAGGACATGGAAACTGCGATGGAAGCTGCCAAGATTGAGGTGTTAGGATTGTTAAAACAAGCTGTTCGACCCGAATTTTTGAACCGAATAGATGATATAATCATGTTTACACCGTTATCTAAGAAAGATATTACCAGTATTGTGGGGCTTCAGTTACGGGGAGTCACCAAAATGTTATCCAAACAGCATATTACTTTGGATGCTACTGAAGAGGCCATCGCATATTTGGCCAAAAAAGGATACGATCCTCAATATGGTGCCCGTCCTGTAAAGAGAGTGATACAACGAGAAGTGTTGAATGCGCTGTCGAAGGAGATTTTGGCGGGAAAAGTAACCACAGATAGTATCATTCTGTTGGACAGTTTTGATGACACTTTGGTATTTCGGAATCAGTCCGATTTAGTGAATACGTAAAGGGACCGGGGGTTCCCCTGATGCTATCGACTCAGAAAACCCCTCATATTTGGTTGGTTGACCACCCGGAACGCTATGATTCTGGGTGGTTTTTGTTTGTACGTTATTCTTCAGCTTTTAGTACTTTCGTAGCGAAATGCGTTACCTCCACCCCCTTTTCATAGCATTCCTCTTTTTGGTGGGTTGTAATCAACCCCCAAAACCTGTGGCAGATGGTCATAAGAACAACTACGCCTTCTACGATGCAAACGGTGACTTTCATCGGTTTTCACGATATAATGACAGCAAAGGGATTGTCCTGTACGTTCAAGGAAATGGATGTCCCATAGTTAGGAATGGCCTTACCGATTTTCATGAAATCACTTCGGAATTTGAGGAATCCTTTACTTTTTTTATGTTGAATGCCAACCTTCAGGATCATCGTGAAACCATAAAAAAGGAAGCTGAGGATTTTAAATTCAAGGTTCCTGTGCTTTTGGATTCCAACCAGCTTTTTGCCGATGCCTTGGATATCAATACCACGGCTGAAGCCATTGTCTTGCATCCTACCACCCGAGAGGTACGTTATCGCGGACCAATTAACAATCGATTGGATTTTGAAGGACAAAAGATGGAACCTTCAGAAACCTATTTAAAAGATGCGCTCAATGCCATTCTAGAGGAAAAGCCCATTGTAAAAACGTTTGAGGTTACCAAAGGGTGTAAAGTAACGCGTCTTTCAAAAACACAAACAGAAGATTCCTTAACCTATACCCAAGACATTGCGCCCATTCTAAAAAACCATTGCGTGCGTTGCCATAAAGACGGTGGTATTGCGCCTTGGCAGATGAAGGATCACCAAACCATCGTGGGTTGGTCCGAAATGATTAAGGAAGTTTTATGGAGCAAACGTATGCCGCCTTGGAAAGCCGATCCTACCATTGGTGAATTCAGTAACAGCTTCGCACTTCCCGATTCCCAAGCGAGAAAGATTGTACGTTGGATCGAAACCGGGATGAAAAAAGGTAGTGGCGTAGATCCTCTCACCCAAATTAGGCCCGATTCGCTGGAATGGCCCTTGGGAACCCCTGATAAAATTATCACCTTGAAGAAGGAGCAGATTCCTGCTACGGGTGTTATTCCTTATCGCTATCAGGATTTTGAATTAAAGATGGATCGCGATGTTTGGATTCGAAGTATTGCCATGAAGCCTGGCAATCCAAAGGTGATGCATCATTTTGTAATCGCTGAAACCGGCGGGAATAAGGAGAGTCTCATTGTAGATAGGAAACCTACGCCATGGATCGATAACTATATTGCGGTGGGTACTGGAGGCGACGAAACCACTGTATTTCCGGAAGGTACCGGAGTTTTTCTGAAAAAAAATAGCTCTTTGAGTATCCAAGTGCATTATACAACTACCGGAAAATCTGAAGAAGACCAAACACAGCTCGGTTTCTATTTTCACGAAGCGCCACCTGCCAAAGAATTACACGCCATAGCGCCCTATAATCACACTTTTACCATTCCACCCTACTCCAAAGACACGAAAGTGATCGCTAGGGATACCATTAATAAAGACATTATACTGCATTATCTAGGACCGCACATGCATTACCGGGGAAAAAGTATCAAGATTATGGCAGAACTTCCATCTGGGGAGGTTCAGACCTTGGTTTCAGTACCCGATTACAACTTTAATTGGCAACTTATCTACAAGTTACAAAAGCCTATTTCCTTGCCCAAGAAAACGGTCTTGGTAGTAGAAGGAATTTATGACAATAGTTTTCAGAATCCACTGAATCCAGACCCTTCCAAGGAACTGCATTATGGCATACAAAGTATTGATGAAATGCTCATTGGCTTTATGAATTACACCATAGATGAATAGCTGATTTTCAAAATTTTACATTTTTTTTGTAACAAAATGATAGCTGCCATCGTCATACTTGTGTATCAATCAAAAAACCAAATCATGAAAACAAGCACACAAATTAAACGCAATACTGCCTTAGGTATCTACATACTTTGCATTACTACATTTATGGTTACCTATACGGCTTTGACCATGACGCAGTATCTGTAAATCACAAAACCCTCCTTTGCAATTCACAAGGGAGGGTTTCTTACAAAAAACCAACCAAACACAAAACAACTAACTCAAACCTCAATTACATATACGTAAAAAGTCGTCGTTCGGTTTTTTTGTGTAGAAATTTCTTCTTGGTTAATCATTCATTAACCACCACCCCAACACTCTCTGTTTCAATTTTCGATAAAAGTTTTAATTGATTGGCTTGAAAGAGCGAATCAAGTGTTGTTAAGGGAATATCCAAAGATTTGGGCTTGTAGTTATTATAATCCACAAAACGGATACCATTAACTTCTCTAGGGTTATAAGCCTCTCGAAATCGAATTCCACCACCATCGGTAGCATAACTGTAGGCTAAATAATCGACCGTGAAATTCTCTTGGTGTATCCAATACACGAATTCATCTTCAAAATCGGTTCCGCCATTTTCTTCATTGAAGGTAACGCCAACCTCGAAGTATGGTTCTCCATTTATAGTATCCTCTCCAAGTAATTGCTTATTTACCGCAGAGGCATTCAGTCCAAAGGGCAATTGCGCAAAATAATGTACCGAATTCACGCTATTGGCATAGCGCGTTACCATAGAATCCGGCACCTGTACCAGGGTATCGTTTTTATAGCGGGTAAACCCATTGTTCTTTAAAATATCATGGGTTACTCCTGTAGAATCCGAAATGATACGCTCCAAACTATATGCACCTCCCTTACGTTTGCTTATATAACATCGATCCCTAAAAGTAAAATCGATCATGGCATGCTCGCAGTGACCTTGACAGGCATTGGCAATGGATTTATCTACTATCTGTTGTGCTGTGAGTTCTGGTGTTTTCTCTCCACAGGAAATTAATAGAGTGGTAATGGCTAAAATAGTAAGGAGTTTCATGCGTTTAAAAATGTAACGGTTTACAAGGCTTTGTCACAAAATAACACAATACCTTAAGAAAAGTATCCCAATAAAATGAAAAATCTTTGTGGTCTCCTATTCTTTGTTAGCCTAACTCTCTTGGGACAAACCGAGCCTTATGTGAATACGCTAAAGACATTTCAGGAACATTATAACGATGATAATAGCCAAGCCATTTTTGATATGATGGATCAAGGTATGCAGGAACATTTGGGTATTGAAAATTTCAAATCCATCCTTGCTACATTTCGTGAGCATTTGGGTGACATCCATAGTTACCAATATGTTGCGAAAGAAGGCTTTACGGAAACCTATGAGACGACCTTTGAAAATAGCCACCTCAACATAGCGCTTACCCTTCATCCCAATGGCAAAATAAACGGACTTCAATTCCTTCCGACTACAGAGGAAAACAGCATACCAAAGATTGACAGCAACATTACGCCTTTGTCCTTACCCTTTAAGGGCAAGTGGTATACCCTCTGGGGTGGCGATACCAAAGCCCAAAATTATCATGTACTTTCCAAAACCCAACGATATGGGCTCGACTTCATCGTGCTGGATAAAAATGACAAAAGTTATCAGCGCAGCGGCACACGAAATGAAGATTACTATGCCTTTGGAAAACCAATTTATGCCGTTTGTGATGCCGTGGTTTATCGTGTAAAAACGGGCGTGGAAGACAATCGCCCGGGAATCATGAATCCATCGCAGGAACTAGGCAACCACGTAGTTCTAAAAACTCCCCATGACGAATATATCGTGTATGGTCATCTCGAAAATGAAACGATCCGAGTCACGGAAGGGGATGCTGTAAAACGCGGGCAATATTTGGGTAACTGCGGAAATTCGGGTGACGCTACCGAACCCCACTTACACTTTCACATTCAGGACGGACCCAATGATTTGGATGCGCTGGGCGTAAAATGCTATTTCGAATCTTTATGGGTAAACGGATCCCTTCAAAAAGACTTTGCGCCCATAAAAGGTGACCGTATTACTAGGCCCAAAGAGTAAAATTGTACTACATTTGCCCCGAAATGTCATTGCAGAAAAACGTACAAATAAAGAACCGGAAGGCTCGCTTCGAATACGAAATCCTGGATAAGTATACCGCTGGGATCGTATTACGTGGGACTGAGATCAAGGCCATTCGCGAAGGGAAGGCATCCATTGCCGAAAGCTTTTGCGAATTTGCCAATGGGGAATTATTTGTTATTAATATGACCATCCAAGAATATTCCCATGCTACCCATTTTCAGCATGCACCCAAAAGTGAACGGAAATTATTACTGAATCGCAGGGAACTTAGAAAGCTGGAAAAGGATGTAAAAAACACAGGTCTCACCATTATCCCATTGTTGTTGTTTACCAACGAAAAAGGATTTGCAAAACTGGAAATTGCTTTATGCCGTGGTAAGAAACAATACGATAAACGGGAAACCATGAAGGATCGTGATAACAAGCGGGATTTGAGCCGTATTAAGAAGGCATTCAACAACTAGCCTATTTCCAAAAATTTTCCCAACTAACATTTCCTTATACCATTTCATACAAAGTTTGGTTACTTTCACGTTGCAATACCAAACAACCATTTTCAATTTCAGAACGTCTTTATTAGAAACCATCCGTATGAAGCCATTAGTACCTTTCTTTCTTTTCTTTGTTTCAGTTACATCTTTAGCCCAGGTTGAGGGTTCCGTTACAGACAATCAAGGAAACCCATTACCCTATGTAAACATTTACCTTGAAAACAGTTATACAGGGACCACGAGCAATGAGGAAGGGGTTTATACATTAGATATCGCTTCCACAGGTGATTATGTCATTGTTTTTCAGTTTTTGGGATATACAACCACCCGTAAAGAGATTACCATCACCCAATTCCCTTACCAACTGAACGTGGCCCTGCCACAGGCAGCCTTAAGTTTGGAAGAGGTGGTCATTTCTACCAATGAAGACCCGGCCTACCGCATTATTAGGGAAGCCATCAAAAAGCGGAAAGAAAATCTAGATCGAATTTCGGCTTATACGGCCAAGTTTTATTCACGCGGACTCTGGAGAGTAAAAGATGCCCCAGAAAAAATCCTTGGGCAGGACGTAGGCGATTTTAACGGTGCCTTAGATTCCACGCGAACGGGAATCATTTACCTTTCAGAAACCATTAGTGAAATCTCTTATCAACGACCCAATGACTTCAGGGAGCGGATACTTGCCAGTAAGGTGAGCGGAAATGACAATGGATTCAGTTTTAATAGTGCGCAGGATGCCAATTTCAGTTTTTATGAAAATAGCCTTTCCCTAAACACAGCTATTGTCTCTCCCATTGGAGGGAATGCATTGGGGTATTACCGTTACCAATTGGACGGTGTTTTTTACGAAGGAAACAAACTCATCAACAAAATCATTGTCACGCCCAAAAGACCCAAGGACCGGGTCTGGAAGGGGGTCATATACATCGTTGAAGACGATTGGCAGTTCTATGGAGTGGAGCTTACTACAAATGGGGAAGCCATCCAAGTACCCTTTATAAAAGATTTGGTTTTCAAACAAAACTTCACCTTCGACGAGCAGGAAAATGCTTGGATCAAGATTTCCCAAACCATCGATTTTGGTTTTGGTTTCTTTGGCTTTAATGGAGACGGACGGTTTATAGCCAATTATAGTGATTACGACTTTAAACCCGCCTTCGAGAAAAAGGATTTCAGCAATGAAGTATTGTTCTTCGAACCTTTGGCTAATAAAAAGGACAGCCTGTACTGGCAGCAAATACGACCTGTACCCCTCACCCTTGAAGAAGTGAATGACTACACCCGTAAAGACAGTATACAGGAGTTGCGGAAATCGAAAACCTATCTGGACTCCATCGATAGAAAAAACAACAAACTGGGATTGCTCGATCCTTTATTTGGCTACACCTATCGCAATAGCTACAAAAAATGGTCACTGGACTACGAGGCGCCACTTCCCGGGGTACATTTTAATACCGTACAAGGTTGGAACGGCGGCGTTGGACTGAATTACTTTAAATGGTACGATGAAAACCGAACCCGATGGGTCTCTGCCAATGTGCGTGCCACTTATGGAATTTCCGAAGACCGTGTCCGTTTTCAGGGAAGTCTTTCCAAAAATTTCAATAGAACCAATCGCCTTCGTCTTTCCATTTCTGGGGGAAGCCAGGTGAGTCAGTTCAATGCTTCCGAACCCATTAGTCCATTAATTAATAGTGTTGCTTCCCTTTTCTTCGAAAGAAATTATATGAAGGTGTACGACCTCACCTATGCCCGTTTGGGATATCGCCAGGAATGGTTCAATGGGCTTCGGGCTTTTGCAACCGTAGGTTATGAAAAACGGAAACCGCTTTTCAATACCACGGATTATGCCATTTTCCCGAACGATGATGTCGATTATACGAGCAATAACCCAACGGGTAATATTCCGCAACCAGCTATTGAGGAACACGATATTATAAAGACTTCTTTCGATGCCAACATCACTTTCGGGCAAAAATACATGACCTACCCCGATGGGAAATACAATGTGGGATCCAACAAATATCCTGCTTTGTTTCTCGGGGTCGAGAATGGCATGGCTGCTTCGAATAGTGATTATAACTACACGCAATTCAAAGCCCGCCTGTATCAATACGTAAATCTGCAGAGTCTTGGTGCGCTTCAGTACAACTTAAAAGGAGGTACTTTTTTGGAGGCGGATGATATCTCCTTTGTCGATTATCAACATTTTAATGGGAATCAGACGCGGGTTGGTACGTCATTCTCCTATACCGATGTTTTCAACCTACTTCCCTATTACGAATTGAGTACCAACAAGAGTTACTTCGAAGGACATGCAGAGCATGATTTTAAAGGATGGATCTTGGGTAAGATCCCGGGTATTAACCGCCTTAACTTTAATTTGGTGGCTGGTGGACATATCCTCTTAACCGAAGACCGAAAACCCTATCAAGAGCTCTCGATTGGTATCGACAACCTGGGTTGGGGAAAGTTTCGATTTTTGCGCGTGGACTATGTACAGTCCTATTATGATGGTACTAGCAAAGGTGCCTTCATTTTTGGTTTGAAGTTCCTTAACTTATTGGAATAGGAAAAAGATTCAGGGTTTTTCCTGTGTCATTTTGGAGCGTTCGACTCTTGATTACGGTATGGGTTTATCGGAATTTTACATCTGTATTCCTGAAACACCGAACATCATGGGTTTGAAACTAATAGATACTGACCAATACTGGGTAGACGGCCTGGTTCCTTACGAAATCAACGATACCGATTTCCCTGCTGGCACGGCCAACAGAATCCTAATCGAGGATGCCATCGCCCATGTTAACGAAAACACCCATGTAAACCTCACACCAAAAGTGGCTTCAGACACCTCATGGATTAGTTTTACCGATCATCCCACCGATGGTCGCTGTGGTGGCAATACCGGACGCGTAGACGGAGAGAACAACATTCGATGCGACTTAGATGCTGGATTTTCCTTTGGAAATATTGTTCATGAAATCTTGCATGAACTGGGGATTCACCATGAGCAATTACGCGAAGACCGTGATAGTTTCGTAACCGTGCAATGGAGTAAGATCACCGAAGGTGATTGCGATCAGTTTCAGCGGAAAATTGAAGGCGATCGCTTGGAAATGTGCTCCGAAGGGTATGATCCTGCCGTTCATACCTTAATAACCGCAGATGTTGGAACCTACGATTATGGGTCGATCATGCACTACGGAAGGACTTTTTTCCGTAAACCCGGAGAAACGGGAGATACATTGAGTCCTACAAATCCTGCTACAGCCACCATTGGCCAGCGAACCGCCTTGAGCGATGGCGATATTGGTTGTATTAACGATATGTACAATACCGATGCCATCTATGTACGGGATAATCTTACCGATAACGGCCAAGAACCCCTTGCTGGCGGCGGATTATCCAGAAGTCCCGACATTATACATGTGGTAGACGAAATTATGGATCCACAGACCGAATTAAGCACTCCCGCATCTATGGGAACTGACACACTTTCGGAAACCGTGGAAGAAGGCCAAACGAATTTCGTATACGTACGGCTCCAGAAAAATGGTGTACTAACCGATGATGCGGAAGTAGATCTCTATTGGGCAGATCCCTCTACCCTTCCGACGCCTTCGGTTTGGTTAGCCAACAAAATAGACGATACCAAAACAGCTACGGTGGCCCCTGGTGAGATCAAGGTGGTAGGGCCATTTCTATTTACCGATGTTCCCACTACGGGCCACTATTGTTTTGTCGCCATCGTACATAGTAGAAAGAACCCACGACCTGAGCTTTCTGCCAGCACTACTTCTTTGGATTTCGTTAATCTGGTAAGAAATAAAAGCAACGTTGCTTGGAAGAATTTTGATGTAGAAGATAATGTTGCGGGTGGGGAAAGCGATATGGATTTTGCTATGAATTCCTTTAAAAACACCAGTAGTGACAATGCCTTGGAGTTCGATTTAACCACACTGCCGCAAAAGGTATTTGCCCAAATCCGAATTCTGAAAAGATTGGCAGATTCGGCCAATTTGGTGAACCTGGAATTAGATCGCGAAACCCAATTATATGCTTATTACAATGTGGATCGCCTTAATAGAAAGGCCGCACTGGAAAACATCACCTTAAAATCGAGGGAAAACACCACCGTACGCTTGCATCTGGAGTTCCCAGAGGACATTAAAGATGGGGTGTATGATATCGATGTACGGCAGTTAAAGACCGATACCGAATTTGGCCGCGTAACCAGACGAATCAATATTGGGGATTTCCCCTTTATAGGGAACATACAGTCTATGGAACTGCACGTGGCCAATTGCCCATGGGTTCCTAAGATGTCACATAAAAACAAAAGGCCGTATCGCAACCTGCAGACAGGATTGCGGCAAGGGTACGACGGATGCCATACGTGTTTATTAGAACACGACCATGGATAAATAAGAGTTTAATACTAGTTGTTTGCCGGTTCGACGATTGGAAGGTTTGTATTGGGGTACCTTCTCATGAAGTCGGACCGGGTTTTTTATAAAACAAAAACCTCCCCGAAGGGAGGCCCTTTTCATAGCGAAGATTGAAAACGAACAACTACTCCGGCATTACTACCGTATCAATCACATGAACTACTCCGTTACTCGCCATGATATCTGTTGTTACAATCTGGCTGTAATTTCCATTTTGGTCCTTTAACCAGATTTTACCGTCTTTTTGCATCACGGTTAAACCTGTGCCATTCAACATCGTAATCTTGGTCTTTCCGTTGCCTTTCTTTAATGCAGAAGCGACACCAGAAGCAGGAATTTTTCCACTTACCACGTGATAGGTAAGGATGTTGGCCAAGGCCTTCTTGTTTTCGGGCTTCAATAGATTCCCTAGGGCTTTAGAATCGATTTTGGCAAAGGCATCATTGGTAGGGGCGAACACCGTAAAGGGGCCATCACCCTGCAAGGCACCTACCAAATCGGCTGCTTTCAAAGCTGTTACCAAGGTGGAAAAATCTTCATTCCCTACAGCGATTTCTACAATACTCTTCTTTTGGGCCATCGTTTGTTGAGCAAATGAGAACAACGCGATGGTCGATAAAATAAATACGAATTTTTTCATGATCTTAATTTTTAAAGTTTGATTTTATAAAAGTTTTGCGCGCTTTCAGTTTTATATACACGCTTTCGAAGGTGCGGATGAGAAGGGTGACAATTTTTGCTTAACTTTAACACATTCGTTAGCCCTATATGCAAACCGATTTTTTGCTCATACAACAGCTTCGGGAAAAAAACCCCAAAGCGCTCTCTAGTCTTTACGACAAGTATGCAGGAGCACTTTATGGTGTCATCTTGCGCATATGCAAAGAAGAAAGTTTGGCGCAGGATGTGCTGCAGGAAACTTTTCTTAAAATATGGAATAATGCAGCTTCCTACGATTCGGATAAAGGCCGATTTTATACATGGGCATACCGCATTGCTAGAAATACGGCTTTAAATGAAACACGAACCCCTTCCAAGCTCATCCAAACCGAAGATTTAAGTGTATATAAAGAAAAAGAAGCGGCAGAAGAAGTCACCATAGATGCCATTAAGCTGAATGGTTCCATTCGCAAATTGGAAAAACATCACCAGAAAGCTCTGGAGCTGGTGTACTTTAATGGCCTTACGCACAGGGAAGCCCATGAGGAAATGGGCGTGCCTCTGGGTACCTTTAAATCGTATATACAGCAAGCCCTTCGAAAGTTAAGGGAACTGTATGGTGTGGAAATGATCCTGGTTATTGGGGTGTTAATTGAATGGATGCTATGATGGATAAAAAGGAAATATTGAATTCTGGTTTACTCGAACGTTATCTTTTGGATGAGGTCTCCGAAATGGAACGTTTGCAAGTAGAAAAGTACCTTCAGGATGCCGAAATACGACAACATTTCCAACAGCTTGAAATCAGTTTCGAAAAAATGGCCCTGGAGAATGCGATCCCTCCTCCTGCCCACCTAAAAAATTCTTTGCTGGGTACATTGGGTGAAAGAATGGAAACGCCCAGTTCCCCTGAAAACAAGAGAACGAATCTTAAACCCTATCTTGCCATAGCCGCTACCCTGGCCTTTCTTTTTGGGGTTACCTCTTTTTGGCTGTATACACAATTAAATGGAATTGAGGATCAATTGGACTTGGTGCGTTCCCAGAATGAAGTGCTCACAGAAGACTTGGAAAATCTCGTTGAAAATTATGATGCCGTAAACAATGAATACGATATTACCAGCAATCCCAGTGCCCAGAAATTGATCATGGTGGGCAACAACAATTCGCCTGATGCCATTGCGATAAGCTATGTGAACCACACCGATAAAACTGTGTATTTGAATGCAGAAGGACTTCCAGATCTCCCCGATGACCACGACTATCAATTGTGGGCCGATGTGGAAGGAGAAATGATCGATATGGGAGTGATTACCAAAGGTGAACGCTTCCTAGCGATGAACTATATAGATCAAGCAGAATCATTGAATATTACCATAGAACCAGCTGGCGGTAGTGATCATCCTACAGTAGAACGCCTTATCACCAACGTGTATTTGCAATAGCAACTGCGCAACCTTTTAGGCTCCCCATTATCTTTTAATAAAAGCTATTTTATGAAAAGGATCATGCTATTACTTATGTGCGCGGTGGTCATTTCCTGCAATAATGACGACGATACGGTTTCTGTAGACACCAATCTTCTGGAACAGTGGGAAATGCAATCTTACATATTCTTTGGCCCACAACCTCCTACTTTAGAAGAAGGGGATGTTACTTGGAGTTTCAGTAATATAAGCGGTAATTTAACTATAGTGAATAATGTGGAAACGGAATACGAATACCTACCAGAAAGTGGTGTTTATGAAGTTACCATCCTCCCGGACAATGTTGTAATCATTGAAGGATTACCTTGGGGAAATGTTTACAACTATGAAATTATGGATAATCAATTATTCCTGAACTTTCAGGACGATCCACAAATTTCAGATGATGAACTCTCGATGACTTTCGAACGCCTGTAGCGGTTTGTTCTAGTTTTTATCTTCCAACAAAGGTACAAATCGGAATTCCCCGTATTCTTTCTTTTCGAATTCGGTAGGGCTTTTCCGGGTAAATACCGTCATAATCTGTACATCCTTCCCAACGGGAATGACCAAGCGAGCTCCTATCTTAAGCTGTGCCAGCAAAGGATTGGGAACGTATGGAGCCCCGGCAGTTACAATAATGCCATCGAAGGGGGCAGCTTCTTCCAAGCCGATATAGCCATCGCCAAAGATCATTTTCTTGGGACGATACCCCAATTTTGGAAGAAAAAGACTGGTTTTTTTGAACAATTCGTTTTGTCGTTCAATCGTATAAACCGTAGCACCCATTTCTAGGAGCACGGCGCATTGATAACCACTTCCCGTGCCTATTTCAAGGATCTTATCCCCTTCCTTAACCTCTAGTAGCTCTGTTTGCCGCGCCACGGTATACGGTTGGGAAATGGTCTGATCTGCTGCAATGGGAAATGCTTTATCCACATACGCATGGTCTACAAAACCACTGTCCATAAAAAGATGCCTTGGTATGGTATTGATGGCCTCCAGCACCGATTCATTGGCAATGCCCTTTCGGCGAAGGGTTTCTACCAGTTTACGGCGCATGCCCTTATGTAAGAAGGTATCTTTCATTGTTTTTTACGGCGCTCAAGCCACTCTTCACGGGTGATTTCATAAAAATAACATTCATCATCATCCCAAAAAAAGGAATCCACATATCGCATTCCTAACTTCTCATGCAAAATCTTAATGGAAGCATCATTTCCAACCACCGCTGCTCCATAAATAATGGGATGATCCCCCCTTTCACATAAATAATCCATACACGCAAAAGAGGACTCGGTGGCATAGCCTTTACCCCATTCAGACTCTAGCATTCGATACCCAATATCGAGTAGATTTACCTGACCGTTTAAGGGTTCTTCATTTATCTTAAAGCCAGTCCAGCCTATGAATTTGCCCGTTTTTTTGTCCTCCATCACCCAACGACCAATGCCTTTTTCTACATACTGCTGGCGTATGGATTCTATGATTTTACGGGAATCTTCTTTTGTTTTTACAGGGTTCCTTCCCAGATATTTATGAACATTGGGATTGGAGTCCATTTCGAACATGCCCTCCAAGTCGGTCGGTAGCATTTCACGGATTATTAATCGTTCCGTTTCTATAGTAGGCTGTTGCATTTTTGAAAATATTCTGTGAACACAAAGCTACTAAAATCAATGGGGGAAAACCTCCAAAACCAGGTGGAAATTTTCAGTCAAAAAAGGTATCTTTGTGCAAAACAGACGCCCATGCTAAAAGCAGGAGTTCTGGGTGCGGGCCACCTAGGAAAAATTCATCTCAAACTTCTTAATCAATCCAGCAAATACGAGCTTGTTGGTTTTTTTGATGCCGATACAGAAGCTTCCCAAAAAATTTCAGAAGAGTTCGGTTATAAAAGCTTTCCATCCATGGAAGCATTGATCGATGCATGCGATGTGATCGATGTGGTAACACCTACCATTTATCATTGCGAAGTTGCCGAAAAAGTAATCAAGGCTGGAAAACACCTTTTTATCGAAAAGCCCATTACGCAGACCGTGGAGGAGGCCGAAAAACTCTTGGCTTTGGCCAAAGAATATGGTGTAAAGGGACAAGTAGGACATGTAGAACGATTCAATCCAGCTTTTATGGCGGTTCGGGACAAGTTCGAGAACCCTATGTTTATCGAAGCACATCGATTGGCTGAATTCAATCCGCGAGGAACCGACGTTCCTGTGGTATTGGATTTAATGATCCATGATATCGATGCTATCTTGAGCGTAGTGAAGAGCGAGGTGAAATCGGTTTCGGCTAGTGGTGTTTCCGTGATTTCTGAGACCCCAGACATTGCCAATGCACGTATTGAATTTGAAAACGGATGTGTCGCCAACCTCACTGCGAGTCGTATTTCCATGAAAAAAATGAGAAAGGCACGTTTCTTTCAACGGGATGCCTATATCTCTGTTGATTTTCTAGAAAAGAAATGCGAAGTGGTTAAAATGAAGGATGCCCCGGAAAATCCGGATGATTTTGCCATGATTCTGACGAATGCTGAAGGAGTGAAAAAACAGATTTATTTCGATAACCCAGAAATAGACTCCAACAACGCCATTCTGGACGAATTAGAGACCTTTGCGGATGCCATTAATAACAATACGACGCCCATCGTTACAATGGAACAGGGAACCAATGCCCTGAGAGTAGCCATGCAAGTGATCGAAAATTTTAAACTGCTTTAATGAAACACATTACCCTATTTATATTCCTCTTTTCAATAAGTGTAACCTTTGGACAGCGGAAAGCTGAAAAGATAGATGCCTCACAACTACTAACGGAAATTATCATTACCAAAAAGGAAGGCCAGAACATCAAACAACTGCTGTTAATGCCCAAGGAATATTGGGGCGCCGCCTTGGAAGGAACCCAATTCGACAATAATGAAATTATAAGTGAACTGGAAAGTATTTTTGAAGATTACCTTATAGTGGGGTGCATTAATGTTGAATTCACCATGTTCTCCGGCTTGCTAAAAAATGATAGCGACCTCAAAGTAATCAATACAGAAGGCGAAGCCATTTTACCTATTGCCAAAGACGCCATAGACCCAAAAGTGCAAAGCATGTTGGACGTAATGCAGCCGGCCATGGCTCAAATGGTTGGTCAATTGGGTGAAAAATTGGAGTTTGTGGTCTTTAACAATAGCGGTGACCAAAAGATTCTGGATTCATACGAAAAAGGTAAGTTACAATTCATTTTAAACGAAACCGAATTTACGTACCGGACCCCCTTTAGTGCATTGGTAGCACCTAAATACTGTCCGGAAGATCAGGAAAAATTGCAAGGTAATTGGGACTATTGTCCATGGCATGGTGTTCCTTTAATTTATAAAAACTAAATATTCATGAAGAACGTAGCCGTAATAGGTGCTGGTACTATGGGTAATGGAATTGCCCACACTTTTGCACAATGCGATTATAAAGTACAATTGATCGATATCTCGGAAGATTCCTTAAAAAAAGGAATGGCAACCATTTCCAAAAACTTGGATCGCATGGTAGCCAAAGAAAAAATTTCAGAGGCTGATAAAGAAAAGACACTTGCCAATATTACCACCTATACCAGTCTTGAAGAGGGTGTAGAATATGCAAGTCTTGTTGTGGAGGCTGCTACCGAAAACATCGATCTTAAATTGAAAATCTTCAAGGATTTGGATGCTTTCTGTCCAGATGACACCATTCTGGCTACCAATACTTCCTCTATCTCGATCACTCAAATTGCTGCAGTAACGTCCCGTCCGGAAATGGTGATTGGAATGCACTTTATGAATCCAGTACCCATCATGAAACTGGTTGAAATCATTAAAGGGTATAGCACTAGTGAGGAAACCTACCGTGTGGTTGAGGACATTTCTAAAAAACTGAACAAGGTTCCAGTAGAGGTGAACGATTATCCAGGTTTTGTTGCCAACCGTATTTTAATGCCCATGATCAATGAAGCGATCGAAACTTTGTACAATGGTGTTGCGGGTGTTCAAGAGATTGATACGGTTATGAAATTAGGAATGGCACATCCTATGGGCCCGCTTCAGTTGGCTGATTTTATAGGATTGGACGTTTGCCTGTCTATCCTGAACGTTATGTATGACGGTTTCAAGAATCCAAAATATGCTCCTTGTCCCCTATTGGTAAATATGGTGATGGCTGGAAAAATGGGCGTAAAAAGCGGAGAAGGGTTCTATGATTATTCTGAAAGCAGAAAAGCAGAAAAAGTAGCGAAGCAGTTCGCATAAACCCAAATTATTTTGCCTAAGATCTTTCCATTTAAGGCGGTACGTCCCACACGCGACAAGGTGAGCTTGGTGGCCTCCAGGTCTTATGAGAGCTATACCGAAGAGCAACGGGATGCACGCCTAAGGGACAACCCCTTTTCATTCCTTCATGTTATCAATCCCGGTTTTAAATATCACAAAAAGATCGCTGGACTGGAACGTTACAAGTTGGTGTCCAATCGCTATCAAGAATTTAAGGAAGATAGGGTGTTTGTTCAGGATGAATCCCCTTGCTTCTATTTTTATAAAATTGTGAATCGGGACGGTAATGTTTTTAATGGAATTACTGCCGCGGTAAGTGTAGAAGACTATGAAAAGGATAGTGTGCGAAAGCACGAGGCCACATTGGAATTTCGTGAGAATTTGTTCAAGGATTACCTCAAAGCAGTGGGATTTAATGCCGAAGCGGTTTTACTTACCTACCCAGATAATGATCGCCTCATGCAGCGCATGCAAAAGGTAATGGAACAACGCGCAGAATACGAGTTTACCACTACCTATCGAGATACCCATTTTTTGTGGAGCGTAGATGACCCAGTGATTATTGCTGAAGTAAAAAAGGTATTTTCCAAAATGGATGCGCTCTATATTGCCGACGGACATCATCGTTCTTCCTCCTCTCACCTTTTGGCTCAGGATTTAAGCAATGAAAACGACAATCACACTGGTAAAGAGGCTTATAATTACTTTATGGGATACCTCATCCCTGAAAGTGAACTTAAAATATATGAGTTCAACCGCTTGGTAAAAGGGCTTAATGGATTGAGCAAAGAAGAATTCCTAATCAAGCTGGACACCTATTATCGCATAGAAAACCGAGGTTCGGAGTATTATAAACCGTCCAAAAAGCATCATTTCAGTATGTATTTGGATGGGGAATTCTATTCGCTATACCTCAGAAAAAATGAATATAATTTCCAGACGTCTTTGGACGCCTTGGATACACAGATTCTTTTCGATACCATACTTCAACCCATTTTGGGAATAGAAGATGTTAGAAACGATCAACGCCTGAGCTATTCGCACGGAAAAAAGGATTTGGCCTATGTTAAGTCGCTGGTGGATTCTAGAGATTTTACCGTGGGATTCGGAATGGTTCCCATTACTGTGGAAGAAATGAAGAACATCGCCGATGAAGGCTTGGTCATGCCACCCAAAAGCACCTATATTGAACCCAAATTGCGAAGTGGTGTGACCATTTATGAGTTTTAATAAGATTGAATTAATGATTAACCCATGCCGAGCATAGCCGAAAATCTAGAACGAATCATAACCTCGATACCGGAGGAAGTCACTTTGGTCGCGGTTTCCAAAACCAAACCCATTGCCACCCTCATGGAGGCATACGACGCAGGGCAACGTGTTTTTGGTGAAAACAAGATTCAGGAAATGGTTGTCAAGCATGAAGAAATGCCCCAAGATGTGGAATGGCATATGATTGGGCATGTACAAACCAACAAGGTGAAGTATATGGCCTCCTTTGTAAGTTTAATTCATGCTGTAGATAGTATTAAACTCCTGAAAGAAATCAATAAGCAAGCGTTAAAGCACGATCGGGTAATTAAATGCCTATTACAAGTTAAAATTGCCCAGGAAGAAAGTAAATTCGGAATGAGCGATACAGATGCGGAAGCTTTGCTGGGATCGAACGAATTAAAAGAACTTAAGAATGTTTCTATCGTTGGCCTCATGGGTATGGCATCCTTTACCCAGGATCAGGAGCAATTAAAACAAGAATTTGGGTTTTTGAAAACGACCTTTGATCGACTTCAAGAACAATTTAAAGATGTAACGGTACTAAGTATGGGGATGAGCGGGGATTACACCTTGGCTATAGCCCATGGCAGTACCATGGTTCGTGTGGGAAGTGCCATTTTTGGTGCCCGTAATTATTCGTAACTTACCTTTCAGAAAAAGAAAACAAACAGAACATTAGTGTACGCAATTTTAGATATTGAAACCACCGGAGGAAAGTACAATGAAGAAGGTATCACCGAAATTGCAATTTATCGTTTCGATGGGCATCAGATTGTAGATCAATTTTCGAGTTTGGTGAATCCTGAAAGGCGAATTCAACCTTTTGTCGTTAACCTTACCGGAATCAATAATGAAATGTTGCGCAATGCACCTAAGTTTTATGAGGTTGCCAAGCGTATCATAGAAATCACCGATGGTGCCATTGTTGTGGCTCACAATGCCCAATTCGACAATAGAATTCTTACTACTGAATTTGATCGATTGGGGTACACCTTTGACAAGGATTCCTTATGCACTGTAGAATTGGCCCAGAAACTCATTCCTGGGATGGACTCCTATAGTTTGGGGAAGCTGGTTCGCGCTTTGGGCATACCCATTAGTGATCGGCACAGGGCGCAAGGAGACGCCAAAGCTACCTTGGAACTGTTCAAACTTCTGCTTTCCAAGGATACGAAGAAGGAAATCATCACAAAAAGCATACGCAAGGACCCAAAACGCCAATTAGAGCCCAAATTGTTGGACCTAATTAATGAGGCTCCCACCGAAACAGGCGTATATTATATGCACAATAAGGAGGGGAATCTTATTTACATTGGTAAGAGTAAGAACATTAAGAAGAGACTGACACAACATTTTACCAACGATAACCGAAAGTCTAAAAAAATTCAGTTGGAGGTGACCACTGTAAGCTATGAACTCACAGGCAGCGAATTGGTCGCCTTATTAAAGGAAAGTGAAGAAATAAAGCAGAACAAGCCTATCTATAACCGTGCCCTTAGGCGTACACTCTATCAATATCAGTTGGTGACTGTTACGGACGAACATGGTTATATCAACCTGAAAATTGAAAAGGCCAATAAGGACAAAGATGCTGTGACCACCTTTACCAATTACGCTCAAGCTAAATCGGCACTGTTTAAGATTACGGAAAACCATCAGTTGTGCCAGAAGCTCACGGGATTGCACAAGGTAAACGGCAGTTGCTTTTCTTATTCCATAAAGGAATGTTTGGGAGCATGTGTAAATGAGGAACCCATAGAATCGTACAACGAGCGGGTTCAGGAATTTTTGCAAAACAATAGCTACGACAATAAGCATATGCTTATCATTGATAAAGGCCGGGATGTGGATGAGCGATCCGTAATCCTTATTGAAAATGGATCCTATAAGGGTTTTGGGTTTTTTAATCTCAACTTTCAGATTACCAATCCGGAAGTATTAAAATCCATTATTACCCCC
>JAHQVM010000049.1 GCA_019634365.1 Flavobacteriaceae bacterium
GTTTTCAATAGGAATTGATGGCATCGTTCAAAAATGAAGTCGAAATTACCAATAATATCAGGCTGGCAATCTTCCAGTAGAAATACCTTACCTTTTGAAGAATGTCTTCGAGCTGGATCCGCATAAATGACGTCGAAAGTTCTGTCTGCAATCCCTTTAAGACCATCGATGCATTGTGTTTGTACATTTGCATCCTCCAATACCTTAAAATTATGCTTTGCTATGAGCGAAAGGTGCTCATCCTGTTCGAAATGGAATACTTTATCTATCCCGGAGGCAAAGTAATGGACATCCACCCCAAATCCACCGGTAATATCTGCCAACGATGTTCCGGAGACCAGGGATGCCTTGTATTCAGCTGTGACTTGGGAAGAGCATTGTTCCAAATTGATTTTCTTCGGAAAATATATCCCGGGCGTGCGGTGCCAAAGTGCAAGTTTCTTTTCGGTCTTGCGGTATCCATCGATCTGTTCAAGAAGTTCGGTAATGGGGATGTTGGGAAAAGGGCTTCCTTTAAAGGCCAATGTTGCGATATCACCATCAAAATCGCGGATGAATTCTTGAACTTCTTCTTGTAGGATGGCTGGTTTCACTCAGCGAAAATACATTAAGTTTTGGTCAACTCAAACAATGCTATGGCAGCCGCTTGGGCCACATTCATACTGCTATTGACTCCAAACATTTCGATGTGTAGGGATTCGTCCAGAACATTCAATACCAATTCGGAAATGCCATTTTGTTCACTACCAATGACCAATACCAAAGGCATATCTGTAGTTCCTTGAAAGGATTGAATGGGCTTGCTGTTGGAAGTAATTTCCAAACCAACGGCTTGATACCCTTCATTCTTATGTTGGTTAATAAATGAAACGGCATCAATTTCAATTGAATGGGGTACAGTTTCGAAGGTGTTTCTCGCCGTTTTGCGCAATCGGGGAGAGGTGAGGTCTATGGCTTGAGTAAAAACCAACTTCTCAACACCGAAAGCATCGCAGAGCCTAAACAAACTTCCTATATTGGCTGGGCCGGTAACTCCATCACATAGCACTATAATGCGATGATCTTTTTTGGAAAATGGTGTCGATTCATGAGAATGCTGGGCATTCATACTCCTTAATTTTCGAAAACGTATGAAATAATGTTGGCTCCCATTTGTAAGGCTTTCTGCCGGACCTCCTCGGGATCATTGTGAATTTCGGGATTCTCCCAACCGTCGCCCAGATCACTTTCAAAAGTATAGAGTAGCACCAATCGTCCTTCTATGGTAATTCCGAATGCCTGAGGACGTTGATTGTCGTGTTCGTGAATTTTAGGGAGGCCTTGCGGAAAATTAAATCGACTACTAAAAATGGGATGATCGGCGGGTAGTTCCTTCAATTCCTCATTGGGAAATACCTTTACCAATTCCTTTCGCAGGTATTCGTCCATTCCATAATTATCGTCTATATGCAAGAATCCTCCACTCATCAAGTAATTGCGGAGATTTTCGGCATCCTCTTCAGAAAAGAACACGTTCCCGTGTCCTGTCATGTGCACAAAAGGATAATTAAACAGGTCGACGCTATTAGGCGCAACCGCTTCGGTCTTTTCATCTATGGAGGTATCGATCTGTTCATTGCAAAAGCGAATAAGATTGGGGAGTGCAGTAGGGTTGCCATACCAATCGCCACCACCGCCGTATTTTAGAACAGCAATTTCCTGACCATAACTGGCTATTGAAATTAGGGCAATAAGAAAGAGATATATTTTGCGCATAAGCGCATCAAAAATACAAACTTTGAAAAGCCGTTAAAAGAGATTAACTAGATTTTATCAAACATGTCCTTGAACATCCCACTAGCAAATCGTTGCCAATCTTTGGTAATAACAGATACCTGTTGTCTTTGCAACTTAGATAAAACACGTAAGTGATTTGCTGGTTGTTCAGTTTTGAAGGATCGTAGTGCTTCCTTCTTTTTTATAGAGTTGGCATTCATAGGTCTGTTTTATAGGGCGCAACAAATTTGGTTTGATTAGGGGATGACAATATACAAATTATCGATAAAATTCCAAATTTACCGATCAAACACAACAATAAGTTAATGTTGATTTAACAGGGAAATGGAGTGACAAGCAACAATAGCGGCGGTTTCCGTGCGTAACCTACTGTTACCCAGAGTGGTTGGCAGGTAGTTATTTTCGACTGCAGATTCAAATTCTTTGTAGGAAAAGTCTCCTTCAGGTCCAATTAAGACAATAACATCTTCTCTTTCAGACACATAACTGTTCATTCCTTTTTTCTCCACATCTCCACAAAAGGCGATCAATTTCTTCGAATTAGTACCCTGGTTGGCTTGCACAAATTCTTTAAATGGAATGGCTTCATCCAAAATGGGTTTATAGGCTTTTAGGGATTGCTTCATGGCACTTTCTATGATACGGTCGAAACGATCCTTTTTAATCACCTTTCGCTCACTATGTTCACAAATGATAGGGGTAATTCGCGAAACACCGATTTCAGTGGCTTTTTCCAAAAACCATTCGAATCGGTCGTTGTTCTTAGTGGGTGCAACCGCCATGTGCAAATAATAGGGGAGCGGCTCAATGGCACGTATTTCCTTAATGATACCCATGCATTGTTTAGGCATACAACTTACCAATTCCACACTATAAAAATGCCCTTTGCCATCGGTCACGTCTAAAATTTCACCTTCCTTTTTACGGAGAACTTTGGTGATATGACGACTTTCATCCTTATCGAAGATGAGTTCACTTTGTTCCGGTGTAATATTTGGATGGTAAAAAAGATTCAAAGTGTTACATTTTTAAGCGAGCGGTAGCCACAATATCTTGATCTGCAAATAGTTTTGCCTTGTATTTGAGTTCACCCACAATGGCGATCATGGCTGCATTATCTGTGCAATATTCGAATTTTGGGATATACGTGGTCCAGCCTAATCGTGCTTCGGCATCACGGAGGGCTTGTCTAATGCCACTATTGGCAGAAACACCACCACCAATAGCAATTTCCGTGATCCCGGTTTGTTTTACGGCATTCTTAAGCTTGTCCATGAGATAGTCCACAATGGTATATTGAATGCTCGCACAGATGTCTTCTAGGTTGTTCTTTACGAAATCGGGATCTTTCTGTGTTTCCCTTTCCACAAAATATAAAACGGCTGTTTTTAATCCGCTAAAGCTAAAATCTAAGGGACCTACTTTGGGCTTGGTGAAAGGGTAGGCCTTTGGGTTTCCTTTTTGTGCATATTTATCAACAAGTGGTCCACCGGGATAGGGTAGCCCTAAAATTTTTGCAGATTTATCGAAGGCTTCGCCTACGGCATCATCTAAAGTTTCCCCAATCACTTCCATTTCAAAATAATCGGTCACCTTTACTATCTGGGTGTGGCCACCGCTAATGGTTAATGCGATAAATGGGAAATTAGGCCTCCGTTGTTCATCGGTTTTAATGAAGTGTGCCAAAATGTGAGCTTGCATATGGTTTACATCGATCAAAGGGACATCCAATCCCATCGCCAGTGACTTGGCAAACGACGTGCCAACCAATAGTGATCCCATGAGTCCAGGACCTCGGGTAAAGGCAATGGCTTTTAAGTCTTTTTTGTCGATATTTGCCTTGCGCAAAGCTTGATGCACCACCGGAACAATGTTCTGTTGGTGCGCTCGGGACGCAAGTTCTGGCACAACCCCACCGTATTCCTCGTGTATCTGCTGGGTTGCAACAACATTGGACACAACCTCACCGTTGTTAATAACAGCGGCGGCCGTATCGTCGCAGGAGGATTCAATACCCAATATATAGCAATCTCGCATAGTAAATTTTAGGCACGTTTATTGGTGGCAAAATTAAAACTTTAAAAGCGTATCAAAAAACTTCGAAAAATAATCCTGCGTGTCCTGGCGATCTTGGTGTTGCTTGTGATATTGTTGGTGGTGTTTTTCTCTATACCTGCCGTGCAAACCATTGTTGCAAAAAAAGTGACCGATCGGCTTAATGAGACCTATGGTACAGACATTTCCATAGACCGATTAGGTCTTAACTGGAAAGGAGAAGTCGATATCCGCGGAGTTTTAGTGAGAGATCATCATAGTGATACCCTTATTTTTGCTGAAGAAATCCAAACTAGTATTTTGAGCGTAAAGCGTTTAACCGACGGCAAGCTGGATTTCGGATTTGCAGATCTTACAAGTGCCAAACTTTATATTACCACCTACGAAGGGGAATCGGATGATAACCTTTACATTTTTACCAAAAAGTTTGAAACGGGAGAACCGCCCAGTGGTGAGCCATTTTACATGAATGCTGACCAGGTAAGCCTTGTGAATACTACAGTTCGGATTCGTGACGAGAATCTGGAAATTCCTGAGATTATTAATTTCAGCAATATCAATCTAGCTGGGGACGACTTCAATATATTGGGACCAGACATTACTGCAAGAGTAAATTCCCTCACCCTGGACGCCGCGCGTGGATTTTCGGTACAAAAGCTGGAAGCCGATTTCTCGTACACCCTTTCTGCAATTACTTTTAAAAATCTAAGCCTAGAAACATATGATTCCTTCATTAATGGAGAATTGGCACTTAATTATGATCCTGAGAAGGGAATGGGGGATTTCAACAATACGGTAATCATTGATGCAGATTTTGTGGATTCCAACATTTCAACCAATGATCTCAATGCTTTCTATGATGAGTTTGGAGATGACATTAACATTAGTCTTGAGGGATCGTTGAAGGGTACGCTTAATGATTTTGATTTTGTAGACGGAAAGCTTGCTTTTGGGAATACGCGGTTGTTAGGTGATTATTCCTTCAAGAACTTGCTCGATGATGAGATTCCACATATAATTTCCGGAAAAGATCATGTGATTACAACGAACTATTTCGATCTAAGACGCCTCATGCCTTCTCTATTGGGTGCGGAGTTACCTCAAGAATTGAAATACTTTGGGAGCTTTTCGGTGATCGGTGATTCTAGTCTAAACGATGATTTCTTGGTCACCAACAGCAATATACTCAGTGATCTTGGAGATGCCAAGTTGGATATGGAAATGGGTAATATTCACGATTTTTCCAATGCCTTTTACCGCGGAGATGTAATTTTCAATGACTTTAATTTAGGGAAACTCACCAATTCCATTTCTTTCGGAACCGTAAATGCCAATGTTACTATTGATGGTCGCGGATTTACGGCCAAGACTGTCAACACAAGGATCAACGGAACCATCGCTAGTTTCGATTTCGAAAACTATGTGTACAAGGATATTGCGGTATCAGGAAATTTGAAAGATCCCATTTTCAATGGAAAACTCTCCATAGATGATCCAAATATTAAGATGGACTTTAATGGTTTGGTCGATATTTCTAAAGAATTTAATGAGTATGATTTTGAAGCCGACATTGAATACGCCGAGCTCAACAAATTAAACCTATTCAAGAGGGATAGTGTTTCGGTATTTGCAGGAAGGATTGTGATGGATATGCAAGGGACCAATGTGAATGATGCTGTGGGTAATATCGAGTTTATTCAAACCTTTTATCAGACCGATAAGGATGATTTCTATTTCGATGATTTCCTTATTTCATCCTTTTTCGAAGAGGATATCCGAACCATAGAAATTAAATCTCCAGATATAGTTAATGGTAAAATAAGCGGAAAATTTTTGGTGGAAGACATTCCGAATCTCTTCCATAATTCGGTGGGTAGTATCTATGCCAATTATATTCCGAATGAAGTAACCACAGGACAGTTTATCGATTATGAATTCCGGGTATATAATAAGATTGTCGATGTTTTTGTTCCGCAGTTGCGCCTGGGGGAAAATACTAGGGTCAGGGGTTCAGTGTATTCGGATGAATCTAAGTTTAAGTTGGATTTCCGATCCCCAGAGATGTTGGTGTATGACAACTACTTGAGCAAGGTGAATGTGCAGCTCGACAACGACAATCCGCTTTACAATGCCTTTGTTTCTGTGGATTCCCTGTACACGGGAGCCTACAATTTGGTCGATATTAATCTGATCAATAAAACCCTTAACGATACCCTGTACATCCAGTCAAGTTTTAAAGGAGGCAAACGTAAGCAGGATCTGTTCGATTTGGCCCTATACCACACCATTAACCCCAATGGTAAATCGGTGGTAGGGATCAAGAAATCCAAAATTACCTACAAGGAGAATGATTGGTTCTTGAATAGAAACAATGATTCCCGCAACAAAATTACGTTCGATAATAATTTTAAGGATATCAACCTGGATTCACTAACGTTGCGCCATAATAATGAACTCATTCAAATGGCTGGATTTGTAAGGGACACAACCCTTACCGATATGAAAATTCAGTTTAAGGATGTAGATATAGGTAAGTTAATCCCAGAGATCGACAGTCTTGATCTGGCGGGGAACATAAACGGAAGACTCAACTTTCTCAAAAGGGGTAAGGCCTTTTATCCCAACTCTGGGCTTTTAATTGACAACGTAACCGTTAATAAAGTGAATTACGGTGATTTGGCATTGGAAATTCGCGGAAATACGGACCTAACCAAGTATACAATTGCTTCCAATCTTAGAAACGACAATGTAGATTCCTTTAGAGCCAATGGAAGTTTGGATGTGGCTGGGGAAGATCCTTTCATCGATGTGGATGTGGAATTTTCCAATTTCGATCTTGCAGCCTTCAGTCCATTTGGTGGAGATGTAATCAGTAACATTCGGGGAGATGTTACCGGTCAGGCAAAAGTAGAAGGGGTCTATAATGCACCAGCGATTGATGGAACTTTGGTGCTCAATAACACGGGACTAACCATACCATACCTTAATGTAGATGTTGAATTGGATCAGGGAAGCCTGGTTCAGTTGGAGAAAGATTTATTCTCCTTGCCTAAAACAGGAATCACCGATACCAAGTATGACACCTATGCCACCTTGGAAGGTTTCTTCAACCATAATAACTTCGGAAACTGGGGTATGAACCTCGAAATGGAGACCGACCGATTCTTGGTGCTGGATACACCACCCGACGAGGAAGCTTTATATTATGGGACGGCCTTCATTAGTGGTGAATCCAGTATAAAAGGGCCTATAGACGAGTTGGTGATTGATGTAGTGGCTTCAACAGAAGAAGGCACCAAATTTAAAATACCCATTAGCGATGCTGTGGGCATAAGCGATGATTCCTTTATTCGTTTTATATCTCCCGAGGAAAAGCAGGCCCGTATTAGCGGGGAGACCATCGTACCTGAAGAAGTGAAAGGTCTTTCCCTTAATTTCGAATTGGATATTGATGAAGATGCCGAAATTGAAGTGTTGGTAGATCAGCAAAACAATTCCAACCTAAGAGGAAAAGGATTTGGGAACTTGCTACTGGAAATAAATACAACGGGTAAATTCAATATGTGGGGAGATTTTCTGGTAACGGAGGGAACCTATGATTTTAGGTACGGAGGAATTGTAGATAAAACCATCGATGTATTGCCAGGTGGAAATATTACATGGGATGGAAATCCAACCCGAGCGAGATTAGATCTAACTGCTCGCTATGAAACTGAAGCAAACCCAGCGGTTTTGTTGGACAATCCATCATTTAACAGAAAAATTCCCGTGGAAGTATTGGTAAGCCTTTCTGATGAAATCCTTCAGCCCGAATTGGATTTCCAGATCAATTTCCCACGTGTGAGTTCTACCGTAAAAAGCGAGCTGGAATACAAGCTACAGGACAAGGAACAACGGCAGACGCAAGCCTTATTTCTAGTGTCCACAGGTGCATTTCAGGGCGACGTGAATATTGGTGGGGGAAATGCCTTTAGTAGTACGCTCACGGAAAGGGTAAACAAATTAGTAAAGGACATATTCGCCGGAAGTGATAAGAAATTCACCGTGTTGCCTACCATTAGTACTAATGCGAATACAACAAGCCAACAAACAGAATATCAGTTAGGCGTGGAGCTTTCAACCAATATTTCTGAAAGAATCCTTATCAATGGAAAAGTTGGGGTGCCCGTTGGGGGAGCCAATGAATCTACGGTTGCGGGTGATATCGAAGTGCAATGGTTGGTAAATGACGACGGAAGCTTACGGATTAATTTCTTCAACAGACAGGCAGATCTTCAGTTTATTGGGGAAGACCAGATTTTTGAACAAGGTGCAGGGGTTTCCTATTCCGTAGACTTTGATACCTTCAATGAGTTGATGCAAAAACTGTTCAATAAAAAGCTCAGCAAGGAACAGGAAGAAGAGTTGTTTGTGGTACCAGACGATAATTCTCCAGTTAATTTTGTGGCACCGGATTCTAAAGAGGAGAATTAAGTTCTTTTATAAGGAAGCGATCATCGAAATCTCTACATTTACATATTTAGGAAGATTGGCAACTTCTACAGTTTCCCTAGCTGGAGCAGTCGCCTCGTCGAAGTAGGTAGCATACACCTCGTTTATTTTCGAAAAATTCTCCATATCACTTATGAAAATCGAGGTCTTTATCACGTGACTAAAATCCATCCCAGCGGCTTCCAAAACAGCCTTCATGTTTTCCATAACCTGTTTGGTTTCTGTAGTAATATCATCCATAACCAACGCTCCGGTTTTAGGATCTATGGCCACTTGACCTGAGGTATAAAGCATGTTTCCGAGGAGTACGGCCTGGCTGTAAGGTCCTATAGGAGCTGGTGCATTGGAAGTATTGATGATTTTTTTCATGGTAGTATGGTTTTTATTACAGCCTTCTATCGGCTTCTCGGCGTTTATCGTATTTAATATCTTTTAGGATACCTCTGATTCCAATAAAGAAGTTCCAAGATGTATTTCTAGCACCAATTGGTGTCCAACTAAACCAACTGTACCAGCTTTCCAAGTCACGTTCAAAACGTATTTGTGTAAGCGTGACCCCTTTGTTCTTAAAGTCATATCCCGAGGATAACCTAACGCTCCATCTAGGAGATAGGTCAACACTGGAACTTAGCATGATCGACTGGGAAGATATTTCATTTTCCCTAGCAGAATTACTATAAGTCATGGTATAAGCCATTCGCAAGGTCCAGGGGATATCGTAGTTGTACCAGGATTGGCCCTCCTTGTCCTTCTTCCTTTTTTGTTGGTTGGCATTATTCGAAATGGGTGAATCTACCCCGAACAAATCATCTGGCCTTCCTCCATTCCTGAAAGTATCATTGTCAAAATCCTCTTCGCCATCCTCGTCGGAATCGTCGCGACCTTCGAAGTCCTTGCTCGAAAAAGAATAATTGAAACTCACATTGGCAGCGGTCAAACGGAAAAGGCTACCGCCATTGTCTATATTAAAGCGATCGATTTTCCGATTGTTGTTATCCAAGGCATAAGGATCTAACGAACCATTTAGATTAAGCTCCAGTTTTTCTACAATGGGAATTCCGGCAGAAAACCGAATGGGACTAAAGTTGAGCGAATCTGCAGAGAAGCTATAATTTCCGGAGAAATTGAGGTTGTTGATCAAATTAATTTTCTTGGGCTCTGTGGCTGTGGTATCCCGATCGCGTACCTTGGCTTCAATAGTATTATTCAAAGAATAGGAGAGACCACTGGAATAGTTGTTACTCGGGGCTCCATAAAGCGTACCCTGAAATCTAGAGTATTGCACAATTTCGTCCTGTACATCGGGATCTGCAGACTGTGTAGGGATAACGTACTCATCGTAAAATTGATCAAATGCCGGACTAATGCTGTAACTCACCGAAGGCCTCATGGTATGACGGATGGCCTGTATCTTACCACCTTCCTTAATGGGTGTATAATCACCATACAATGTTGTTCCCAATCCTGCAGAAAAACTATAGGTTCTGTAACTGTCGAATCCAGAAATGGTATCGCGCACCACGCTCTCCAATTCAGTGTCATAATCTTGATTAATGGTTTTGCCTACCCATACTTCTTCATAATTGGCCCCCATGGTCATACTCAAATAATCGAGGATCTTAAAGTTGGTGCTTAAGGGTATGGTATGTCTAGCGCCAATTAAAGCATCATCGAACATCTCCCTTTTAAAGAATAGGGAATCCGTTGTTTCAATCCTATTTTCAGAAACCACATTATACTGTAAATTGATATTCTGAAGGGCTCCTTTCTTAATCCCGTTTTTTGGAGCAAAAGGAAATACTCGGGAAACACTACCATTAAAATTGGGCAGTGACATATTGATCACTTCCGTCTGTGTGTTCTGACTATGGGTCGCGGCCAGTGTAAAGCTAATTTCCGGCTGTGTAGGAATGGTTTTAGAGTAGGAGATAGAGGAACTTAACGTATTTACCAACTGACTGGCATTGTTGGTCTGGTTAATACTCTGCTGAAGGAATCGGCTACTTCCCAAATTCACCGACGCACTAAACCTGGAATTTGGACTCGATTTCGGATCCTGGGTATGACTCCAACGAATATTATACAATGTACTTTGACTGAAATCTGGGAATCCCCGTTCACTTTCGATCAAGCTTTCGTAACGAAAACTAAGATTCCCACGGAATTTATAACGCAATGCATAATCTGTATCCGCCCTGAGACCATAACTCCCGTTCGTGTAATAATCGCCTGTTAGGGTTAAATCTAGATAATCGGATAAAGCAAAGTAATACCCTCCGTTTTGAAAGAAGAAACCACGTCGGTTCTGTTCACCGATATTCGGAAAAATAAATCCTGAGGTACGATCCTGTGTGATCGGGAAAAAAGCAAATGGCAACCCAATAGGGGTAGGTACATTGGCAATGTACATATTCACCAATCCAGTAACGACCTTCTTTTTAGGAACGAATTTGGCTTTTCTTGCCAAGAAATAATATTCAGGATCTTCGGTTCTTTCAGAAGTGGTAAACTTAACATTCTTGAAATAGTATACAGAATCGTTTTCCCTTTTAGTAACCTCGGGAATGAACCGTACTCCGTCCTGTTCCGTGGCAGAATTATAGGAAATGGCCTTTTTGGTATCCATATTAAACCGAATGGAATCCGGTTCTACCTTATTGGGGCCTTGTACAAATATTGGGGCTTGACTGTAAACACCCGCACTGTCAATTCCTTTGGCATACACCTCATTTTTATTATAATCCAGAATAATGAGCCCGGCATCAATACGAAGGTCCTCATAAATGATGAAGGCTTCATTGTACATATATACCTTGCCCTCTTTACGATCTACATAAACATAATCTTCACCGTAGTATTCCACCACATCGGTAAGGAGTTCTTGCTTAGGTTTCACCGTGTCATTCTTCACCGTATCGACCGCGGCTTCCGTCAAGGTAATCTCTTGGGTAAATAAGGTGTCCCTGCGTTCTTTGATAAGGGTATCTTCCTTGGCTCTAATGATTACACCTCCTTTATTAGGAGGGTCTTGCGCATACAATAGTGAACTGCAGCAGAGCAGAATACTGGAAACGAAAAGAAGAATTTGCCTTTTTAGATGCAATGTTATAAGTCTATGTTTTGTAGATATCTTTTGTGATAAATATATTTTGATTTCCTCAAACCTACCATCGCAATTAATAAATTGGCTTAGTTTTTGAATGCCCAAAATTAAGCATATTTTTTGGGCTTGGATTTCGAATAACAAAATTTTAAAATATCAGTATTGATACTGCGTTTCAACTATATGAGAACTAAACAGCTACTCGTTTTCGTGTTATTTATAGGAATTTTAACTTCCTATGCCTTCATGAACCACAAAAACGATACCCAAAACCCCTTTGTCGTGGTTTTGGATGCCGGGCATGGTGGAAAGGATGGGGGAAAATATCATAATGGTCTTAAAGAGAGTAATATAGCACTAAGTATAACTTTAAAGGTTGGTGCGCTATTGGAAAAGGATCCAAACTTTAAGGTAATATATACTAGAAAAAAAGATGTATTTGTAAATCTGCACGAACGTGGAGCTATCGCCAATCGGGCAGATGCAGATCTTTTTGTTTCCATTCATTGTAATGCCCACAACTCACAGGCTCATGGCGCAGAAACCTTTGTGTTGGGGCTTCATGCCAATGAGCGCAATATGGAAGTAGCCAAGAAAGAGAACGAGGTGATTTTCTTAGAGGATAATTATGAAGAGAACTATGCAGGTTATGACCCTAACAGGCCTGAATCATTAATTGGATTGGAAATACTTCAGGCAGAGTATTTGGATCAAAGTATTATGCTAGCGGGATTGGTGCAGAATAATTTCGCCAACAAATTAAAAAGGAAAGACCGAAGTGTAAAACAAGCGGGTTTCATTGTATTGCACCAAAGCTATATGCCCAGTGTGCTCATAGAAACAGGCTTCTTGACCAATAAAAAAGAAGGAGCGTATCTCAATTCTAAAAAAGGCCAGAACGAATTGGCTAGTTCCATTGCCGAAGCGGTAAAAAGTTACAGGCAGAACTTGGCCTTAGCAACAAGCGACACCCAAAATCCAGTAATTACCCAGGATGAAATAGAAGAAGCCATTGAAAGTACAGAGGAGAAAATATACGACGGTGTTACTTTTAAGGTACAATTGGCCGCAAGTAGCACAAAGCTGGATACGAAACCTTATAATTTCAAGGGGCTACAGGAAATTACCCGTAATGAGGAAAATGGTCTTTATAAATACTACTATGGGGAAACCAGTGACTATAACAAAATCCTCCTAATGAAAACCTTTGCAAGGGAAAAAGGATATCCCTCTAGCTATGTGGTGGCATTTAGAGATGGTGAAAAAGTGAAATTGGCCGATATTCTTGCAGATTAATTCCTTGAAGCCCCTATTCTTATTGGTTTGATGGCTTTCTAAGAGCGTTGAAATGACGCTACGTGTTTTTACGTATTTTTCAAAAAAGCTTCTGGTTATGCTGTGAATTTTATCGATTACGATGTAAGTTTGAGATAAAAACTACCCAATGGCCACAGACAATACAGCTTCAAAGCTAGATACGAAAGAAACAGCTTCAACTACCATTACACTTTCAAACGAAGTGAAAGAGGAGCTTCGAGACGAAATCAACAATATGCTATCCTTTGCCATTTTCAATGGGACCATTGTCAACACAGAGGTTATCGGACTTTTAAAACAAAATGATGTAGAAAGCCTCATTAACACACATAACTTACTTTGCAAGAATATTGCACCTGCTACTCCCAAATCCATAAAATATATCAGAAGTGTAAAACGGGATGTAACCAATAATATGAGGCTAAGTAAGATTCCGCTAGTTAGGAATTTGATTCTATTGGCCATCGTTTTTTTAGCCATTTTTATTCTTACGGGTATGTCTCCGTGGGTAAACGATGATTCATTAGACAAAGGTATCATGGATAATAGTGGGTGGCCGCTATTGCTCAATTTGGCTTTTTTATCATCCATTGCTGGATTGGGCGTGCTTTTTTATCTTCTCAAGAATGTTACAGTAGCCGTTAAGAGCAGTACGTTGGTTCCTGAAGATAACATCTATTATTTTGCGCTCATAGTGTTGGGCGTGATTTCCGGGCTTATTCTATCCGAAATCATCTCCTTCTATGATAAAGACCCCAATAGTATCAACCTCTTCAGTAAAAGTGTATTAGCACTTATTGGAGGTTTTTCTTCTGACGCCATTTTTAGCGTGCTTCAAGGAATCATAGACCGCATTAAGGCGATTTTTCTTCCCAACGGCTAATGCGGGTGAACATCTAGGTTCATGCATCGAACTTGCTGTTAAAAACGTATGTATAATCTTTTTTGAAAGCGATTATATAATTAGATTTATTCCTACATTTGTTTGGTAAAACAAAACTGAGCATTTGAAACTCTCTAGAGAAGTAAAAACGGCGATATTGGTCCTATCCGGAATCCTCCTGTTTATTTTTGGATATAGTTTTTTGAAGAATTCAGACCTTCTGAATACTTCCAAGGTTTTCTATGTTAAATACGATAATGTTGCGGGCTTGGCCACTTCGGCTCCCGTAACAATAAATGGGCTTGCAGTAGGAAAGGTCATGAATATCGATTTTGCAGACAGATCTGGAAAATTGGTGGTGAAGTTTTCGGTTGAAAAAGATTTCCAGTTCTCCAAGAAGAGTATGGTTCAGATTTACAGCAGTGGTTTTATTGGCGGTAATAACCTCGGTATCATTCCAGATATGTCGACCAATGTCATGGCAGTATCGGGCGACACATTGAAAGGCGAGATACAAGCCGGTATGATCGATGGGATTATCGAAAAATTCGACCCACTCGAGAAAAGCCTAATGCAAACCTTAGGGCGATTGGATACGGTATTGAATGGCGTAAACGAAGTTTTGGATGAAGATACCAAGGCAAACTTACGTTCCAGTATCTCGAACTTAAACCAGACCATGGCCAGCTTTAAGGGAGCTTCCCAAAATTTCAATAGCCTACTGAATACCAATAAGGAGAAGATGAATAGCACCTTGTCCAATTTGGATACAACAGCAGCCAATTTCGCACAATTGTCGGATTCCTTGGCACAGATCAATGTAGGCGCTATGGCAGCCAATATTGAAAGTACCATGAATCAGTTGAATTCCCTTTCCGAAGGAATAAAGAATGGAGAAGGAAGTTTAGGGAAACTCCTCAAGGATGAAGAGCTATATAATAATTTAACAGGAGCTTCACTGCAATTGGAACAGCTTTTAGAGGACATGAAGCTGAATCCGAAGCGTTATGTTCATTTTTCATTATTCGGAAAAAGACCCAAGCAATACGAAGCACCCCAAGATTCTATTAATTAATGCAATACATTCCCAACATACTGTTTCTAGTGGCCCTCATTTTGGGGGTTGGCTATTTTACGCGTAACATTCGTAAGGTCATCCGCAACATTAAACTAGGGCAGGAGGTCGATTCCAGCGATCACAAAGGACAGCGTTGGAACAACGTGGTAAGAATTGCCTTGGGACAATCTAAAATGGTCGTTCGGCCCATTGCTGGATTTCTTCATTTTATTGTATATGTAGGCTTTATCATTATCAACATTGAGGTGCTGGAAATTATCATAGATGGACTTTTCGGAACCCATCGCATATTTTCATCGATGGGCAGCCTCTATGGATTCTTGATAGGATCTTTCGAGATTTTGGCGGTTTTGGTTTTTGTCTCGGTGATTGTCTTTTGGATAAGAAGAAACGTACAGCGCTTAAAGCGCTTTATGAGCCCGGAGATGAAGGGATGGCCCAAAAATGATGGGAACTTCATCCTCTATTTCGAGATGGTCTTGATGACTTTATTCCTTGTGATGAATGCTACCGATGTTCCTTTTCAGGATATGAATTCCGGGAACGTTGTCTCTAAACATATAGCAGGATGGTTCAATGGAACTTCAGAAGGAACGCTCCATATGATAGAGCGGATCGCTTGGTGGCTCCATTTCTTGGGTATATTGATATTCTTGAACTACTTATATTTCAGTAAGCACCTTCATATTATTTTGGCATTTCCCAATGTGTACCACGGAAGCGTTAAACCCAAAGGCCAGTTTAAGAATCTCGAATCGGTAACCAACGAAGTAAAATTGATGATGGATCCCAATGCAGATCCATTTGCCGCACCGCCCGAAGGAGCCGAAACGCCGGCTAAATTTGGTGCTAGTGATGTTATGGACCTTTCTAGGGTTCAGCTATTGAATGCATACACCTGTACGGAGTGCGGGCGCTGTACCAGCGAGTGCCCTGCCAACCAGACCGGAAAGAAGTTATCCCCCAGAAAGATTATGATGGACACTAGGGATCGACTTCAGGAAGTGAGCGCTAACATAGACAAGAACGGCTCTTTTGAGCCCGATGGAAAGCAGTTGTTGGATGATTACATTACACGAGAAGAACTATGGGCATGTACCACCTGCAATGCATGTGTACAAGCCTGTCCAGTAAGTATAGATCCACTATCGATAATAATGGATATGCGCCAGTATTTGGTGATGGAACAATCGGCAGCTCCGTCGGAGTTGAACGTGACCATGACCAATATTGAAAACAATGCGGCGCCATGGCCATTCAACCAGATGGATCGTGCAAATTGGATTAATGAATCGTAAACGAAGAAACGCTCTTTTAGGAATTTTCTTTTTTGCCGGAATGTTTGTTTTTTTGGCGCAGCAACGGGATTACAGGAAGGATTCCCTTCAATTTAAAATGTATACCCGCTTGTACGTGAATGAATCCTTGGAATTGGATTCGGTGGTGGTGAAGAAGATTTTTTGTGATTATTGTTCCGAAAAGCAATTGGAAGCTTTGCGGGAAGAAGCGTTTCACCGGAGTGTTTACGAAAGTAGGAACCCTAAATATAGAAAACAGGGAGAGCATAGACTCGCCCTATACATACGACTAAGTAAACTGGATTTTAAAGCCTTAAACGAAGAAGATGAATAAAGACGAAGTAGAGAAGATGTTACATGAAAAGGTAGAAGAGGGGGCAACGGTAAGCCCTGTTCTGCCCGAAGGAGTAAAAAACTATCTAATCGACATAGATGGCACAATCTGTGATGATATTCCCAACGAAGAACCAGAGCGCATGGCAACAGCAGAACTGTATCCAGATGCTCTGAAGACGTTGAACAAGTGGTACGGCCAAGGCCATATTATTTGTTTTTTCACCTCGAGAACCGAGGACCACAGAGAAGTGACCGAAGAATGGTTGAACAAACACGGATTTAAATACCATTCGCTACTTATGGGAAAACCCAGAGGTGGAAATTATCATTGGATCGACAACCATTTGGTGAAAGCGACCCGTTATAAAGGGAAGTTCACGGATTTAGTGGAAAAAGAAGTAACCATTGAAGTTTTTGAAGATTAAAATGAAAAAAGTTATTACCCTATGTATTTTCTTATTGACCGGTACCCTTATGTGGGGACAAAGTATCAATAAGACAGATGAGGAAGTTCAAAAGTTATTGGCCAAATCCTGGCAGATGGAAGTGGTCATGGAAAACGGAAATAGTATTGAAAGCACCCGTGGGGTGAAAGACCTAGGCTTTACGTTCAGGGAAGACCACACTTTCGACTTTTACGAGAATGGTACTAAAGCCGGTGTAGGGCTGTGGAGATTAGTAGTTGAGGAAAACTTAGTAGCACTGGCCATGAACCAAAGTGTGACCCTCGTGATTACTTCGATACAAAAGGATCAATTTATTGCGATGAGTCCCGATCAATTAAGAAATGATGGGAGCGCTTCTAAAATGGAAGTAATATTTAAACTAAAAGAATAATATGTCATCACCGATAAAAGTGCCCACAATGGCCGAATTTATGGCCCAAGGAAAGAATCCAGAAGTTCTCTTTTGGGTGGGTTGTGCTGGTAGCTTTGATGATCGTGCCAAAAAAATTACCAAGGCCTTCGCGAGATTGCTAAATAATGCAGGAGTGGAGTTTGCGGTTTTGGGAACAGAGGAAGGCTGTACGGGAGACCCTGCTAAACGAGCTGGGAATGAGTTCCTTTTCCAGATGCAGGCCATGATGAACATTCAGGTGCTTAATGGCTACGAGATAAAGAAAATCGTAACCACGTGCCCGCATTGTTTTAATACCATTAAAAATGAGTATCCCGAATTAGGCGGTACCTATGAAGTAATGCACCATACCCAATTTCTTAAATCACTTTTAAAGGAAGGCAGGTTGACTGTTGAAGGTGGTAAGTTTAAAGGAAAGAGAATCACCTTCCACGATCCTTGTTATCTGGGACGTGCGAACAATGAATACGAAGCTCCTCGGGAACTCTTACAAAAATTAGAGGTGGAGCTTATCGAAATGAAACGTTGCAAAACGCGCGGATTATGCTGTGGTGCGGGAGGTGCTCAAATGTTTAAGGAGCCCGAAAAAGGAGATAAGGACATCAACGTAGAGCGCACCGAAGAAGCTTTGGAAACAAAACCAGAAATTATCGCAGCAGGATGCCCGTTTTGCAATACGATGATGACCGACGGCGTGAAAAGCAAAGAAAAAGAAGATAGCATTGAGGTGATGGATGTCGCCGAAATGATTGCCAATGCGAAGGATTTATAGAAGATGTTAGCAGATTTTACAGATTTACCAGAAAATTCAAGGATTTGGATTTACCAATCCAACAGAAAACTTTCTGAAGAGGAAGTATCCCTTATAGAAAGCAAAACGGCTCACTTCCTGGAACAATGGACTGCCCATGGAGCAGACCTGGAAGCGGGTTTTGAGATAAAACACAACCGGTTTATTGTAATTGGTCTTAACCAAACCAATGCTTCGGCCTCCGGTTGCAGTATTGATGCCTCGGTACACTTTATTCAGTCCCTAGAAAAAGAATTGGGTGTAGACCTTATGGACAAAATGAACGTTACCTTTTACAATGGTGAGTTCATCGCCCACAAATCTTTGGCCGATTTTAAGAAAATGGCCAAGAATAATTCGGTATCAAAGAATACCGTTGTATTTAATAACCTAGTGAATACCAAGGCGGAATACTTGGAGCATTGGGAAGTTCCCGCAAAAGATAGCTGGCACAGCCGTTTTTTAGCATAATTTTAGTATAGTTTTTGTTACCTTCGATTCTATGAAGCAGTTCATAGCAACCTCACTATTAATCTTCTCTTCTGTTTGGGCTTTTTCCCAGCAGATCAACCCACTTTTGGTAGAAAATGACGAATTAGAACTACAACAGCAATGGGTAGATAGTGTCTATGGAATGATGAGCCTTCAGGAAAAGATAGGCCAGTTGTTTATGGTGGATGTCTTTTCCAGTGATCCCAAATCGAAAACAGATGGTATAAAAGATCTTATACAGAATTATTATATAGGAGGGATCATTTTTTCGAAAGGAGGCCCTGTGCGGCAAGCACGCCTTAATAATCAGTTTCAGGAACTTTCAAAAACCAAACTGCTTATTGGTATGGATGCTGAGTGGGGATTGGCCATGCGGCTCGATTCTACTTTTGCCTATCCTTGGAATATGACGTTGGGAGCGATAAAAGACGATCGCATTGTGGAGCAAGTGGGCAAGCGTATCGGGGAACACTCGAAGCGGATGGGAGTTCATTTCAATTTTGCTCCGGTAGTAGACATCAATACCAACCCTAAAAACCCAATCATAGGAAACAGATCCTTTGGGGAAGATCGTGAGAATGTTTCGAAAAAAGCCATTGCCTTTATGAAGGGAATGCAGAGTGCCGGTGTTTTGGCCAACGCCAAGCATTTTCCGGGCCATGGAGATACCGATGCAGATTCCCATAAAACGCTACCCACCTTATTATTTGATAAAGAGCGGATCGATTCCTTAGAATTATATCCCTACAAACAAATTATTAGCGAAGGATTGAGCAGTGTTATGGTAGCGCATCTCAACATTCCTTCGATTGTGCATGAAGCGGGTTATCCCTCTTCCATTTCAAAGAATGTGGTGACGAATATCCTGCAGGGTGAACTGGGTTTTAATGGGCTCATTTTTACCGATGCATTGAATATGAAAGGTGCTGCCGATTTCAGGGA
>JAHQVM010000050.1 GCA_019634365.1 Flavobacteriaceae bacterium
AATGCTTATAACCTATCTGTGATCAAGGGAATTATCGACAATTACGGAATTAAGTCGCCTTTGGACAAAAAAGGCTTCTTCGATAAGACAAAATACGACTTGGGAGGAACTTCCATTACCCTAAATGATATAGAACATAAAAATTTGAGACCCAAATTCAATGATGCCCGCTTCCATTTTGTATTGGTTTGTGGTGCCAATGGGTGCCCACCTTTAATTGCCAAGGCGTACACGCCTTCCAATCTTGAAACTTTGTTGGAGCAGCAAACAATAAAAGCATTGAACGATAGTTCTTTTATCAGGGTTTCCGGAAAGAAAGTTGCTTTCTCAGAAATCTTCAAATGGTACAAGGAGGATTTCGTGACCAAAAGTAGTAACGAGATCGACTATCTAAATAAATACCGAAAGGAAAAAGTACCAGAAAACGCCAAAGTAACTTATTATTCCTACGACTGGCGTCTCAATTCTAAATAATAACTCAGAAGTCTTCCCGCTTGTCGAAGCAGTCCCCAAGGTTCGGCAAGCAGCGGAAGCACCATCCCACATTTTAAAAACCAAAAAACTACACGATGAAAATTTCAAATAAGATAATTGCTACACTAGTACTATGTTTCGTTTTCACCTTTGCGGTGGCCCAGGATGACGACGATGATACCGGAGGATCGGTGATTCAAACCTTGACGCCTTCCAAATTAATTGGCAAGGGACAGTACGATATTAAATGGTTCAATAACCTATACACCCAAACCGAAAGTACCTTTTCTGACGGAACGGAACCTAGACAGACTTTCTTCACTTCTACGTTAGAAGGATATACGGGAGTAGGTGAGAATAGGAGAGTGAACGTAGGGTTAATTCTAGAATTCAGAAGTAATGTGATCGCCGATAGAAATGCTCTAGATGTCTTTAGTTTTGATGGAGAGCGTGGAACCGCACGAAGCGGATTTACCTCGATAGCACCCTCGGTAAAGGTAGTTCCTTTTAAAAACGTGAATAATTTCTCTGTACAGAGTTCTTTTTTCATTCCCCTCGTAGATAATGAAACCGAAGAGGGCGTGTTCTTGGATCAGAATGGATTTATTTGGCAAAACCGTTTCTTTTACGACTATACCTTCCCGGGGGATAAATTCCAGTTGTTTTCAGAAATTAATAGTGAACTCAATTTTGGGGACGAAGCCGATAGTTTTGCGAACAACAGTTTACGTTTAACCCCGGGGATTTTCTTTAGTTATTTCCCATCCTCCAAATTCACGGTACTGGCACTTGCACAGCACTCACAGCTGATTGATTTAGGAAATGAATTTTCCCAGGATTTTACAGCCTTGGGAGGTGGTGCCAAATACCAACTTACGGATGAATTGAATATTGAGGCACTTTATACCAACTTCGTTCGTGGAAACGATACGGGATTGGGAGAAACATTTAATATAGGTTTAAGAGCCGTCTTTTAGAAATAAACTAATTTGTAGCAGTAAAATTGAATCTATATGAGATTTCTAAAACTGCTACTACTACTCGTTCTTTTACAAAGTTGCGAAGCCCAAAATTCCCGGATCAATGGAGTGAGTTTTGTGGCTTCACCCAAAGAGGCCACTCAAGTAAACGTGGATCCTGTGATGAAAATCAAGGCCAATTATGCGGCTGTGATGCCTTTTGGTTTTATTCGAAACCTGGAATCATCAGAAATCGTGTATGATACCGATCGTCAATGGTTCGGGGAAACCCGTGACGGTGCTGCCCAGTATATTGATCTGCTGAAAACCAATGGCATTAAAGTCATGCTGAAACCTCAGATCTGGATCTGGCGGGGTGAATTTACGGGCTACTTAAAGATGAAAACCGAAGAGGATTGGAAGGCTTTGGAGGCTTCCTATCGGGATTTTATTCTGAATTACGCCTACTTGGCAGAAGAGAAGAAAGTCGCTCTGTTTTGCATAGGAACCGAATTGGAGCAGTTCGTGATGAATCGACCCGATTATTGGAAAAATCTGATTGTCGAGATCAAGGGGATCTATTCTGGTGAGCTCACCTATGCCGCCAACTGGGACGAATACAAACGCGTTCCTTTTTGGAGTGCCTTGGATTATATAGGCGTGGATGCCTATTTTCCCATTTCGGAAAGCAGGACCCCCAGTGTGGAAGAAGCCATTGCCGGATGGACACCTTGGTTGGAAGAAATGGAAGGTATTTCCACAACTCATGGAAACCCTATTCTCTTTACCGAATATGGTTACAGAAGTACGAATTACGCTGGTAAGGAACCTTGGGTGAGTGACCATACCATCACCGATGTGAACCTGGAGGCACAAGTGAATTTAACCAAGGGCCTTTACGAAGTGATGTATGAAAAGGAATGGTTTAAAGGTGGCTTTATTTGGAAATGGTTTATAGACCATCCCAATGTGGGAGGAAGCGAGGATGCGCAATTCACCCCACAGAACAAACCTGTAGAACAGGTGTTGAAACAATATTATGAAAGCAATTAAATATGTATTGATAGCATTTATCCTAACCTCATGTTCGCAGAATGATGATACAGGAGATGTGTTTAGAGATCCTCAGGAGCCTCAATCACTGGCAACCTTGATTGCCGAAGGTCCTGTGGAACTGGGAGGTGTGATTGCTTGTGCTTCTGGAACTGAAAACGAGAATGAAGTTATTGTGTATTTATACCCTAGACCCGGAGTCACGAATATCCGTTATTTCGAAACTGTATCTGCCGATGTAGATCCGGCCGATTATGAGAACTACACGGAATTGGAAATCACGACCAACGACTATTTCAACGGTTATTTAATGCAGATCCAACGACAGGCCACTTCAGAAAAATGGGTGATCGTTACCTTCGAAGAAGCAGGCGTGTTGCAGGTTTCCAATCCCATTCGGTTGAAACACCAAACCCAAAATACCCAGTTTAGGAATAATTTTCATATTGGCGGTGGAACCATGCCCGAAATGCCTATATTTTCATGGGGCAATATAGCCACTCCCAACGATGCGATTTACTTTCAAGTAGTATCCGATGCCGATGACAATTTGCTGTCCGGGACCTATACGCTCGAGCCTCTTTTTCAGTACTACAAAACCGATAATGTGGTGCTGGATATTACTAGGGAGACGCCGCCAGCATTGGAAGCTGGCTTGGACTATCATTTTACGGTGCTCTCTGTGAGTGAAGACAACTGGGTAAACCTAATTGGACTAAAAAGATTTTCGTTTTGAAAAAACTTACCATCATCTTTCTATTGCTCATTGGCGGATCTGGAATGGCCCAAGAGATTAGTGAACTGGTCGTTCAAGGCAACAACAAGACCCGTGAATCTTTCATTAAACGATTGGTGAAAGTGAAGGAAGGAATGGTGCTGGATTCGGTGAAAGCCGAAGCCGACATCACCCGATTAAAACGGCTGCCAGGAATTGCCCATGCCTACTACCAAGTGCATCCCAAGGAGGATGGAACCTATAAATTGGTATATGGGATAGAGGAGAACTTTACCATCATTCCGTCGGCCCAAGTGTATACCACCAACGACGATGAGTTCGCTTATCGACTGGGATTGTATGAGTTTAATGGATTGGGCAGGAACATCACCTTTGGTGGTTTCTTTCAGCGAGATATCTACAATTCCTTCGGAATCAATTTCAAAGCGCCCTATCTGTTTACAAATAAATTGGGATTGGCCATCAACTATCAGGATCTCACGACCCAGGAGCCGGTTTTCTTCAATAATACCTCCGCAGACTATCGGTATAATAACCGTTCTATCGAGGCTTTGTTACTTTATGAATTAACCTTTGACCACTGGTTCGAAGGAGGATTGAATTATTTTACCGAAACCTACGAATACAGGGAAGGCGCTACAGATCCTGCGGTTCCCCAGAATCTAGAGGTAAAGAAGTTGTTGTATAAGTTCATTTATCAGTACAATAAGGTGAACGTGTACTACCAATATGTAGATGGATTTAAGAGCACATTGAATTTTCAATACGTGACTTCCCGTGATGAAGCCCTACCAGAATTCTTGATTTGGTGGAACGATTTTGTGTACTACAAACGTATTGGGGATCGCGGTAATTGGGCTTCCCGTCTGCGTGTTGGGCTGGCCTCGAATGATGAATCGCCCTTTGCCCCCTTTTCGGTGGACAATAACCTTAATATTCGCGGCGTAGGAAATACTATCGACCGTGGGACAGGTGCCATTGTCCTTAATACCGAATACCGGCATACTTTGTATGAAAAGAATTGGTTTGTCCTTCAGGGGAATGCTTTTATCGACGCCGGAAGTTGGCGGAATCCCGGTGGGGATTTAGGGGATTTTGGAGAGAGCCAAAATTTAAGGGTCTATCCAGGGGTTGGGGTTCGTTTTATACATAAGCGTATTTTCAACACCGTATTCCGGATCGATTATGGCTATGGGATTACGGAAGACGCCACCAACGGATTTGTCTTTGGGGTAGGGCAATATTTCTAGTGTATGAAAGGATTGCTACAAAAAGCTGCGATAGGTAATACGATCTTGCTAATTGGATTGTTTGTGGCTCTTTTTGTTATAGAAGGATGTCCTGATTGGCTTATTTATCTTCTTATAGCACCCTTGGTGTTTTCTATGGTGCTCATCGTCCTTACCATCATTAAAAAAGCTCAATTTAGGATTATACTACTAAGTTCTTTACCCTTTGTTTTGGGGATCGTGTCCCTGATTTTTCCAATAATACCAATGATTGTTTTAATGTTTATGTGTGGAGTATCAGTCTATACACCAAATTAGTTGCGTTCGATTCATATTTTCTAGAAATCTAACTTATCTAGTGATCCAATCCTCCTCCAAGATAGCATACATATAGTTGTCTTGCCATTCGCCCCGAATGGGTAAGATCTTCCGGCGCAGTCCTTCGCGCTGCATCCCGACCCGTTCCAAAAGTTTTATGGAAGCTGCGTTTGCTGTGGCTACGCCCGCTTCGATCCGGTGTAGTTTTTGGTCTTCAAAACCCCATCGGAGGAGTTCCATAACGGCTTCGGAAGCATATCCCTTGCCCCAATGCGCTGGAAGCAGGTGGTAGTGGATTTCTGCCATGTTGTATTTGGGGATAGATAGGTTCATCCCTAGGTGCCCCACAAAGGTATGGTTGTCTTTTAGCCGCAGGGACCAACCCAAGATCCGTTCGTTTTCCTTTGAGGTATCCAAGGCACTGGCCAATACCTTAGCCGTATCGGCTTCACTTTTAGGGATGCCAATGGTATTGTAGCGGGCGACTTCCTCGAAAGAGTTCATTCTGTGGATATCGGAAATATCAGCTTTGGTAAGTGGAGTAATATGAAGGCGTTGGGTGTGGAGGTTCATAGCTTCAGGTAATTAACGAAATTAAAAGTAGCATTAATTTTAGATTTGTTAGTATCTTTTCCATCCTTTAGAACACTCATTTGCATATGCAATGGCTCATTGAACTTATTGGTCAATTTATTTTTGAATCTCTGCTTTCCACCAAATGGGGCTTGATTATTTTTGCAATTGTAGTCGTGTTATGCATTGCGTATGCCTATTTCTTTTAGGGAGTGGGTGCAGATAATTTTTTCTTTTCGTACAAAGCCATCAAACCTAGAAGTGGTCCAAGGGCTAATAGGGTATAAATATACATGGGGTTAAATGAAGCCTGTGAAACATTCAGAATCTGGATACTGATGATCGTTATTGAAAAACCGATACTATTTACAATCGTAAGTGCGGTTCCTTTTATCTCTGCTGATGCATTTTGCGCTACTAGCGTTGAGAATAAAGGCGAGTCGGCAATAACTACCATTCCCCAAAACATTAGAAAGCCAATAAATAAGCCTTCAGATTCAATGGTAAACATCAAAGGAGAAAGGAGGCAGCATGCACATGATAAGAGCAATGCTATGAATGCTATTCGTTTTGTTCCAGCGGTCTGTGCGAGATACCCACCTAACACGCAGGCCAGTCCACCTATTCCTATTATAAAGAATGACAATAACGGGATATTTAATATTGCTTCGGGGTGTTCTTTGCCATAGGTGGTTAGTATGATGGGCGTAAATGCCCAAAAGGCATAAAGTTCCCACATATGGCCAAAGTAACCGAATGCCGCAGCGCGAAATTTACGATTGCGAAATACTCCAAAAAAAGCGGACAGGTCCAGTTGACTTCCAGGCTTTCGGTATGGACCATCGGGGACCATCAAAAACAGTAAGAAACCGCCCATTACAGAAAGGGATGAAGTTAAGATTAACACAGCTTTCCATGGGAATGCATCCGTCATTTCCTTGGCTAAATGTGGAAATGCAGTGCCAAGAACCAATGCACCAACTAAAAACCCAAGCGACAGGCCAAGTCCTTTTTCATAGTAGTCTGCTGCTATTTTCATACCAACCGGGTATATGCCTGCTAAAAAAAATCCGGTCATAAACCGAAGTGAAATGATACTTGTTAGACTGTTTCCTTCCCATAGTACACCTATATTGAATAGTGCGCCTAACAAGGCACAGGTAACAAACACCTTTGATGGTGAAAAACGGTCGGCAATTGTCAAAATTGCGAAGATCAGAGTGCCAAAAATAAACCCGAATTGTACGGCAGATGTTAAATGTCCCAGTGCACTACTTTTCAGGTTGAAAGTGATCATGAGATCACTCATCACACCGTTTCCAGCAAACCAAAGTGATGT
>JAHQVM010000051.1 GCA_019634365.1 Flavobacteriaceae bacterium
GGTTATACATGGGCCAATGAGTTATATTCTTCCGATTATTTTCAGCAGTTGTACGACTGGGCCGTACTTCTCATAAAAGAAGGAAAGGCCTATGTCGATTCTCAATCCAGTGAAGCCATGGCCGAACAAAAAGGAACCCCGACCCAAGTGGGAATCCCAGGTCCTTATCGGGATCGTTCGGTAGAAGAGAACCTCGATTTGTTCGAACGCATGAAGAACGGTGAGTTCGAGGAAGGCACTCACGTGTTGCGCGCCAAGATCGATATGGAAGACCCCAACATGCTTATGCGGGATCCATTGATGTATCGCATTTTGCACAAACACCACCATAGAACCGGTAACGAATGGTGCATTTATCCCATGTACGATTGGACCCATGGGGAAAGTGATTATATCGAACAGATTTCGCACTCCTTGTGCTCTCTGGAATTTAAACCACACCGTAAACTATACAATTGGTTTCGGGACGAAGTATATAAATATAGCCAAGAGGAATATCCCAGACTGCCTATTCAGCGTGAATTTGCCCGTCTTAATCTAAGCTATACCATCATGAGTAAGCGTAAGCTTTTGAAACTGGTGGAAGATGGGGTGGTTAATGGATGGGACGATCCTCGTATGCCAACCATATCTGGATTGAGAAGAAGGGGTTATACCCCACAATCCATTCGCAAGTTTGTGGAAACCGTAGGAGTGGCAAAGCGTGAGAATGTCATCGATGTTTCCCTGTTGGAATTCTGTGTTCGGGAAGATCTGAACAAAAAAGCCAATCGGGTCATGGCGGTATTGGATCCAGTAAAACTGGTCATTACCAATTATCCCGATGGTAAGGAAGAAATGCTCACTGCAGAAAACAATCCTGAGGATCCTTCGGCAGGAAGCCACGATGTACCATTTTCTAAAGAACTGTACATCGAGAAGGAAGACTTTAAAGAAGATGCAAGCAGTAAATTTTTCAGATTAACCCTTGGGAAAGAAGTCCGATTAAAGAATGCCTACATCATCAAAGGCGAAAGTGTTGTAAAGGATGACGAAGGGAATATTGTTGAAATCCATTGTTCTTACGATCCCGATAGTTTGAGTGGTAGTGGTACGGAGGCCAGCCTTAGAAAGGTGAAAGGAACATTGCATTGGGTTTCTATTGCCCATGCCAAAAAAGCAGAGGTTCGGGTGTACGACCGATTGTTCAATGAAGAAGCTCCCGATGGCCATAAAGACAAAACCTTTATGGACTTCCTGAATCCAGATTCCCTTTCCGTGTCCGAAGCTCATATCGAACCCTTTTTAGCGAATGCTCAACCAGGTGATCGTTTTCAGTTTCAGAGACTGGGTTATTTCAATGTAGACGACGATAGTACCTCCGAGCATTTAGTATTCAACAAAACTGTAGGATTACGCGATTCTTGGGCCAAGAAGAAACCTGTGGAAAACAAATCACAAGGACAGCCCAAACCACAGCAGCAACACCAGCGTCCTGCTATTGAAGAGATCAAGCGATTGGGTAAGAAATACACTAATTTACCTTCTGAAAAACAACAAGCCGCGAAAGCCAAGATTCAAGAATTGGCAGAAAAAGTTCCCTATGCCGATTTGGAACCTTTATTCGCGACAGCAGCCAAGAAGGCAGGTACGCGCATAGCAACCATGCTTACGTTGGGAGTGCTACTGAAAAACGGTCAGGAAAGGACCCAAGCAGCGTCCGAGTTTATTGAGAAGGCGCTCGAAGATAAAAATGATTTGTTGGTCGCAGCGGCCAAAGAGATTGCATAAAAAACCGCCTTGTCACGTTGAGCGCAGTCGAAACGTCTTGACAAGGCGGCGTATGTATCTTCGTTGGGAATGCTAATTATAGTTCCTCGGAAGGGGGATTGTTCTTTCTACCGATTCCCTTGGCAGCATTGGTCTTCTTCATTTCCTCCCCAATCTTGTTACTGGCTACAAAGGAAGCGATCATGTCATTCAGCATATTGCTTCCCGCCTGCGGTGAGTTAGGTAGCAGTATCAAATTACTGTTAGTTTCCTCACCAATACTTTGAAGGGTATCGTAGTGCTGGGTCACTACAATCAAGGCTGAAGCTTCCTGCGAATTGATCCCCACATTGTTCAACACCTCTACAGACTCTTCCAATCCGCGAGCAATTTCGCGACGCTGATCGGCAATACCTTGACCTTGTAGACGCTTGCTCTCCGCTTCTGCCCGAGCTTTGGCAACAATTTTAATACGTTCTGCTTCTGCTTCATACTCCGCAGCTACCTTTTCGCGCTCTGCAGCATTAATCCGGTTCATGGCTGCCTTTACCTGTACGTCTGGATCTATATCTGTTACCAGGGTTTTAATGATATCGAAACCGTAGTTGATCATGGCTTCGTTCAATTCCTTTTTCACAGCGATCGCAATATCATCCTTACGCTCGAAAACATCGTCCAATTTCATTTTTGGAACCTCGGCACGAACCACATCAAACACATAAGAAGTAATCTGATCGTGCGGATTTTCAAGCTTGTAGAAAGCGTCGTATACTTTGTCTTTGATCACTTGGAACTGCACCGAAATCTTTAACCGTACAAATACGTCATCCTTGGTTTTAGTTTCCACTAAAACATCTAACTGTTGGATTTTCAAGTTGATACGGCCTGCGATGCGATCAACGACCGGTATTTTAAACTGAAGCCCTGAATTTCGTATACTTTGATACCTTCCAAAGCGTTCTATTACAGCTGCTGTTTGTTGTTTCACAAGAAAAATAAACATCAGCAAAATGAAAAAACTGAATATAATAATAGGTACTAATAAATAACCGCCCATAGATTTAAATTTTAATTGATTAGAACTTTTTGAAGGTACGAAAATTACGCTACTTTTGCGCCTTTCAACAACCCCACACTTATGAGTCTAAAAAATTTTCTTTTCGTTACTATACTCTGCTTGAGCCTGCAGACCTTCGCACAACGCAATTACGATTCCAACAACCACCTCGGTGTCCAGGGGGGGTTCAGTTTTTTCGATATCAACACCAATAATTTTACCACAACTCAAGGCACGGGTTACATGATGGGATTCACTACCCGAGGCTCATTTTATAATGCCTTCGACCTCATCTATGGGGTAAACTTCGTGCAAACAGAAATTGGCATATTGGGGCGCGACCTTAACGATACGCAGCAAGGCTTTTTCGAACAGGAAATCGATTATACCATTCAATCGGCACAGATTACAATTTTGGGAAGTTTTAATATCATCCACAAACACTTGAGTTTGGAATTTGGACCTATTTTGAATGTAAATGGAAAGATGAAATTGAAGCAAGACACTTTCAACAATTTCATCCTGGATGGATACGATACCCTAGAGGCTGAGGACATTCAGAACGTTTCCCGAGTACACTTCTATGCTGCGGGTGGAATAACAGCTGGATTGGAAAACTTCAGATTAAGTGTGCAGTACCAATATGGGGTTACTAACCTTTTCCAACGCCTGAACGACCTGGAAGACATTAACGAACCCAATGTTAACTTTAAAGGGAACCCAAGCACCATCATAGCGATGGCCATTATTTATTTCTAGGAAATAGTTTCGATTGCCTTTCTAATTCTCTGAAGGGATTCTTCCTTTCCTAAGATGGAAGCGATTTCGAAAACATCCGGTCCTTTCATGGCTCCAACCAAAGCAAGCCGTAACGGCATCATTACTTTTCCGAAGCCCATTTCTTGTGAAGTGATCCACCCCTTAACGGTGTTCGATAATACACCTGGTGTGAACTCCGAAGCATTTTCCAAAAGACCAACCACCTGACTTAAGATTTCTGGTGTATCCTCTTTAAAGGCTTTTTTCGAGGCCTTCTCGTCATAACCGGCAGGAGCTTGGAAGAAGAAAGAAGCCTGTTCCCAAAGATCACTTACAAAAGTGGCCCGCTCTTTAACTGCAGCCACGATTTGCGAAAGGGGTAATGACGTTTCCACTCCTTTCGCTTTCAGAAGTGTTTCAAATTGTGCTGTTAAGACATCGTTATCTTGTTGCTGAAAGTATTGTTGCTGGAACCATTTGGCTTTTTCCGGATCAAATTTGGCTCCGGCTTTGTTCACCTTTTCCAAACTAAAGGTGCTTACCAACCCTTCCAAACTGAACAGCTCTTGTTCGGTGCCTGGATTCCACCCCAAGAAAGCCAACATATTGACAACAGCTTCTGGCAAATAGGCATCTTCACGATATCCAGAAGCGATTGACCCATCGGGTGCATTCCACTGCAATGGAAATACTGGAAAGCCTCCAGCTTCTCCATCCCGTTTGCTCAACTTACCTTTTCCGTTGGGCTTTAGGATCAATGATAGGTGGGCAAATTGTGGTGCTTCCCACCCAAAAGCATCATACAGCTGTTGGTGCAATGCTAAGGAGGGCAACCATTCTTCACCCCGAATTACATGGGTAATTTCCATTAAATGATCGTCTACGATATTGGCTAAATGGTAGGTTGGCATGCCATCGCTTTTAAACAGCACCTTATCGTCCAGCGTGTTGGTGTCTATCTTTATATCACCGCGAATGATGTCGCTTAAATGAAGGGTTTCGTTTTGGGGTGACAGGAAGCGAACTACGTAGTCATCTCCACGATCAATGCGCTCTTGGGTATCGGTCTCAGATAGGGAAAGGGAGTTTACCATCTGTTGCCGGTTGTGCCAGTTATAGATAAAGGTTTTCTTCTGGGCTTCGTATTCGCTTCGTTGGGCCGCCAATTCCTCTGGGGTGTCAAAAGCATAGTACGCTTTTCCTTCTGCAATTAAGCGATCGGCGTATTGCTTGTACAAATGTTTGCGCTCGCTCTGGCGGTAGGGGCCAAAACCTCCATCTTTTCCGGGTCCTTCATCATAAGGAATGTTCAACCAATCGAGGGAATCTTTGATGTATTCCTCTGCATTGGCTACATACCTTTTTTGATCGGTATCCTCAATGCGCAACACAAAAACACCTTTGTTTTTTTTCGCAAAGAGATAATTGAATAAGGCAGTACGCACCCCACCAATGTGCAAGGGTCCTGTGGGACTGGGAGCAAAACGAACACGAACTTGTTGAGCCATCAAAATGAAATTAGAATTTTGAGTGGGCAAAGATACAATTCTATGGCTTCATCTCCTCAGGAATTCGCTTGTTCATAATGGAAAACCACAAAGGCGGCAATAAGCTTAAAACCATGGAGGTAGGGTAGCCAAACGGCATTTGAGGACTGCTATCATGATAGTCCAACAATTGATATTTCTTATGGGCTTTGTAATGGTGGTCGCTATGGCGGGTGAGTTCATAGAGCATCATTCGGCCGAGCACATGGTTGGAATTCCAGGAGTGGATTTCACTCACCCTTTCATAACGGCCGCTTTCTTTCTTTTTTCGGCTAAGGCCATAATGTTCTATATAATTAATGGTTTCCAAAAGCAAAGCACCCACAAAGCCTATCACCACAGCCACCCAAGTTGCAGTGAAACCCAGTAGGATAAAAATCAATACTAGATAGCCCAATTGAAATAGGACATACCAAAGCATATCATTTTTGATGCTTATGAAGGACAGGTTTTGCCGTTTCAGTAAGTTCTTCTGAATCTTCCATGCGCTCACATACTGCCGAAACATAGAGGTGATCCAAAAGGAATAAACGCTCTGGTTGTATTTGGCACTTGCAGGATCTTCTGGAGTAGCGGCATGCAGGTGATGCCCGTAATTGTGCTCCACATAAAAGTGCATGTACAGCGATGGCATTAAAAGCAACTTGCCCAAGGTCTTTTCCCATTGCAGTTTTCTGTGGCCTAGTTCATGGGCAACATTAATACCATTGGACCCTACGACAATCCCCACAGAGAAGATGAGGCCGGCCATTTCGGAAGTGGTGTAAATGGTTTGGGTAAGGCTCCAAAGGAACCAACCTACGATCCCAAAAACCAAGGGTAGGTTGAGATACAGCATTAGGTTAAATAGCTTGTTTTTGGATTTTGATAATGCTTCTTCCTCATCAAGGTTTGCCGTCTGAACGGGCAAAATGATTTCTAGAATGGGAATGAGTACGAAGGCGAAAACCGGAGTGAAAAAAGTCCAATTACCCCGCAAGGTAAGCCCAATAATAGCGGCTAATGGTATGGAAAAAGCTGTTAAATATTTTAAATCTTTCATAATATCCTTTTCTGGAGCAATTTTTGTGCTATTTTAGAAGTTCTGTTCAGCTATGAGTACCTTTAGTATCATCCAGCAAAAGCTGGAACAATTTATTAAAAAATACTACACCAATGAGCTTATTAAGGGAGCAATTCTCTTTTTTGCCACAGGGTTACTATGGCTCATCATTACCCTTTTGGTAGAGCACTTCCTTTGGCTGGAGCCCATGGGCCGTACCATTTTGTTCTGGACGTTTGTGGTGGTAGAGGTCGCATTGTTCGCGAGGTTTATAGCATTCCCACTGGCAAGGCTTTTCAAATTACAACAAGGAATTGGCTATGAAGAGGCTTCCCGAATCATTGGGAGCCATTTTCCCCAAGTGAATGATAAATTGCTGAATGTGATTCAGTTGAATCAGAATCAGCGTGAAAGCGAATTGTTGGCAGCGAGTATCGATCAAAAAGCATTAGAGCTGCAACCGGTTCCCTTTAAAAGCGCCATTAATTTTAATAGGAATGCGAAATACTTGAAGTATGCTGCAATTCCAGTAATTGTTGTCGTGCTGGTAAGCTTGCTTTGGGACAAGGATATATTTTCTGATAGTTATGAAAGGGTAGTGAACTACGATACCGCTTACGAACCCCCAGCTCCCTTTTCATTTGTTGTTTTAAACGAAGAACTCACAGCGGTAGAAAACAAGAATTTTACCATAAGAGCCATTACCGAAGGTGATGTGGTGCCGGAAAATGCGACCATTCAGTTCAACAATGAAAGTTATTATTTGGAACAAACTGCACCTGGCCGATTCGAATACACCTTTGCCCAACCCACAGGTCCGATTGCCTTTCGTTTACAAGCCAATGAGGTTACTTCACAGGAATATCAACTGAATGTACTTAGTACACCTTCCTTATTGGGCTTTGAAATGATCTTGGATTATCCCAGTTATACGGGTAAAAAGGATGAGGTTTTAAAAAGCAGTGGTAATGCAACGGTTCCTGAGGGCACCCAAATACGTTGGGAAGTTACTACTAAGAATACGGACAAAGTGGAGCTAAAAACAAGGGATACTTCCTATGTTTTTGAATCCAAAGGAAACGAATTTGATTTCAAAAAAGGAGTATATCGAAAATTGGATTATGCTATTACAACCTCCAATAAGCACCTTAAGGAATATGAAAACCTTTCCTATGCCATTGGTGTGATCAAGGATGAATATCCTGAAATCGACGTACAATCCAGAGTGGATAGTACAGATAGCCAAATCAATTATTTTCTGGGTCAGGTTTCTGATGATTATGGATTAACCAAACTACAAGTGGTTTACTATCCCGTTGGGGATCAGGAAAACAAGGAATCCCAGAGCATACCCATTGGATCCAACAATGTGGATCAGTTTGTGTATACCTTCCCTGGAACCCTTCAGTTACGGGACGGAGTTTCGTATGAATACTATTTTGAAGTGTTTGACAATGATAGGATCCACAATTATAAATCTTCAAAGAGTGGGTTCTATAGTTTCAGAAAATTAACCGAAGATGAAGAAGAGAACCGTCAGCTTAATGAACAGCAAGAGAACATCAAGGACATGAATAAATCCTTACGTGACCTGAAAGATCAGGAGAAGCGTTTGGATGAAATTAATAAGATTCAGAAAGAGAAGAATGAACTTAATTGGAATGATAAAAAGAAGCTTGAAAACTTTATAAAACGCCAAAAGCAGCAGGAGGAAATGATGAAGAATTTTTCCAAGGAAATGAAAGAGAACTTGGAGAAGTTTCAACCAGAGAATGAAGAAGACGATCCTTTCAAAGAACAATTGAAGGAACGTTTGGATGAAAATGAAAAACGATTGGAAGAGAATGAAAAGCTTTTGGATGAGCTGGAGCGATTACAGGAAAAGATAGATGAAGAAGAGCTTCGGGAGAAGTTGGAGAAGTTGGGTAAGCAGAATAAAAATCAAGAGCGGAATCTCGAGCAATTGGTCGAGCTCACCAAGCGTTATTATGTTGCAAAGAAAGCTGAGAAGTTGGCTGAAGAGATCTTTAAATTGGGAGAAGAACAGGAGAAGTTGGCAGATGCCCCCAAGGAGGAAAATACTCAGGAAAAGCAAGAGGAATTAAATAAGAAGTTCGAGGAGTTTCAACAAGAAATGAAGGAACTTCAGGAAGAGAATAAAGGGTTAAAAGAGCCCATGGATATTCCTCAAGATCCATCTGGGGAACAGGAGGTTCAAGATGAGCAGCAAAAGGCTACGGATCAATTGCAGCAACAAAATGCACAAGAGGCAGCACCCAGCCAGAAAAAAGCAGGTAAAAAGATGAAACAAATGGGGCAGCAAATGGAAATGCAGATGCAGGCCGGACAGATGGAGACCATAGAAGAAGATGTTGAAATGCTGAGGCAGATTTTGGATAATCTGGTAGTGTTCTCCTTCGAACAGGAAGATGTCATGGAGGATTTCAAAGCCATTGATTATGGTAGTGCTGCCTTTGGCAAGAAATTAAATACCCAGAATGATTTAAAATTAAATTTTCAACATATCGATGATAGTTTGTTTGCCTTGTCTTTGAGACAACCTATGTTAGGTGAAAAGATCAATGAGTCATTGACCGAAATTCAGTTTAATATGGATAAATCGTTGGAGCGTTTGGCAGAGAATATGATGCGACAAGGGATATCCAGTCAGCAATATACCGTTACAGGTGCGAATGAATTGGCCAACTTGTTGAGTGATTTGTTGGGGAATATGCAACAGCAAATGATGAGCATGCCAGGCATGGGGCAGGGCCAAGGCCAAGGTCAAGGTCAAGGACAGGGTCAGGGAAAAGGATTTCAGTTGCCGGATATCATTAAACAACAGGAAAGTTTGTCTCAGCAAATGCAGGAAGGAATGAATAAGGGGCAAGGACAAAGTGGTGAGGGAAGTACGGGAGAGAAGGGTGAATCCGGTGAAGGAAGCAAGGATGGAAAAGAAGGCCAATCGGGAGAAGGACAGAGCGGCGAAGGTAACAGCGGTGATGGTGGTGATGGAAATGGAGATGGCAAAGGAAATAAAGAGGGTGAAGGAAAGCAGGGTGAGGGCTATAATGAAGATCTCAACGGTGAGTTGTTTGAAATTTATAAGCAGCAGCAGCAATTACGTAATCAATTGGAAGATCGATTAAGTAAGGAAGGATTAAAGGGACAGGGTGGCAAACTTATCAAAGAAATGGAGGGCATTGAGCAGCAGTTGTTGGATAAAGGGTTTAATCAAAGAACCCTTGAGCGAATGTTGAACCTGCAGTATGAATTGTTGAAATTGGACGAAGCCGATTTTAGGCAAGGTCAAGAAAACAAAAGGGAGTCTCAAACTAACCGAATTAATTACGACAACAATCTGCGTCTCAGTCCGGAAGACGTCAAGAAATATTTTAATACTACAGAAATTCTCAATAGAGAAGCATTACCTTTGCAGCAGAAATACAAAAATGAAGTGAAGAAGTATTTCGACGGTACGAATGATTGAATTCCATAGTCAGAATGAATTTGAATTAATGCATGAACTGGCAATCAAAAGTTGGATTGCTAAAGTTGTGCAAGATGAGAATTTTGAATTGGGTCAAGTGAATTATGTTTTCTGTACCGATGAATACCTTCACGGCATCAATGTTCAGTTTTTGGAACATGACACTTATACCGATATTATCAGTTTCGATTATACCATGGGGCGTGAAGTTTCGGGTGAGATATATGTTTCTACGGAACGTGTGAAGGAGAATGCAGAAACATATAATGTAAGTTTTGAAAATGAATTGCACCGGGTTTTGGTACACGGAATTCTTCATTTTTGTGGCTATAAGGATAAATCGGAGAAAGAAGCTTCTGAAATGAGATTAAAAGAGGATTTATCCTTAGATAAACTTGTAATAGTTTGATTACCAGATAAATAGAATTATTGTTCCACGTGGAACATGTAGAGATATGTTTAATAAGGAATATGATGTTATTGTAGTTGGTGGTGGACATGCTGGTTCTGAAGCAGCAGCCGCAGCCGCAAACATGGGAGCTGCTACACTATTGATTACAATGAATCTTCAGAATATTGCTCAGATGTCCTGTAACCCTGCCATGGGTGGAATTGCTAAGGGACAGATTGTTCGAGAAATAGATGCCTTGGGTGGCTATAGCGGAATCGTGTCCGATAAGACCGCCATTCAGTTTAAGATGTTGAACAAATCCAAGGGACCTGCTATGTGGAGTCCGAGAGTTCAAAGCGATAGGATGCGCTTCGCAGAAACGTGGCGATTAATGTTAGAAGGAACCCCTAATCTAGATTTTTATCAAGAAATGGTATCTGGTTTACTCGTGGAAAAAGAGCGAATAGTTGGAGTAAAAACCTCCCTGGGATTAGAGGTTAGATCCAAAACAGTTGTGTTAACCAATGGTACGTTTCTGAATGGATTAATTCATATAGGTGAGAAACAATTTGGAGGAGGGCGCGCCGGTGAAAGAGCAGCAACTGGAATCACCAAGGATTTGGTTGATTTGGGTTTTGAAGCTGGTAGAATGAAAACAGGAACGCCACCAAGAGTGGATGGCCGCTCTTTGGATTTTTCCAAAATGATCATTCAACCTGGAGATGATGATCCCCAAAAGTTTTCTTATTCTGATGAGACAACTCCATTAAAAGAACAGCGGGCGTGTCATATGACCTATACCAGTTCTATGGTACACGAATTACTTCGTGAGGGCTTTGATCGCTCACCCATGTTTAACGGAGCTATTAAAAGTATTGGACCAAGATATTGCCCGTCGATTGAAGATAAGATCAATCGATTTGCGGATAAAGATAGGCATCAATTATTTGTAGAACCAGAGGGATGGGATACAGTAGAATATTATATCAATGGGTTCTCAACATCCTTGCCAGAGGATGTTCAATTCAAAGCGCTAAAAGAATGTGCCGGTTTTGAAAATGTGAAATTCTTCCGACCCGGTTATGCGATCGAATATGATTATTTTCCACCTACCCAATTGAAGCATACACTAGAGACCAAATTGGTATCGGGGTTGTTTTTTGCAGGGCAAATAAATGGCACAACGGGATATGAGGAAGCAGCATCTCAAGGAATGATGGCTGGAATAAATGCCAGCTTAAAAGTTCGTGAGGAGGATCCATTTATCTTAAAAAGGGATGAGGCATATATTGGTGTTTTAATTGATGATCTCATCACTAAAGGAACAGAAGAGCCTTATCGGATGTTTACCTCCCGGGCAGAATACAGAACGTTGTTGCGACAGGACAATGCCGATTTTAGATTAACCCCAAAATCATTTGAATTGGGATTGGCTAGCGAAGAGCGCATGAAGAAGATGGAAAAGAAACGGGAAGACAGCAATGCGTTTATCAAATTCTTTAAGGACACCAGTGTACAGCCCATTGAGATAAATCCAATTTTGGAAAGTAAGGGTTCGGCATTGGTGAAGCAAAGCGACAAAATGTTCAAGTTGTTTTCACGCCCAAATATTACCATGGAAGATATGCGAAAAGTGGAAAGCGTAGATGACTATATTGAGCAAAATGAATTGGATACTGAGGTGCTTCAGCAAACCGAAATCCAGGTAAAATATTCCGGCTATATAAAGAAGGAAAAACTGAATGCAGACAAGTTGCATCGTTTAGAAGGAATCCGGATCCCGGAGAATTTCGATTACACAAAGCTGAAGTCATTGTCTTTCGAGGCCATGGAAAAATTGTCGTCCATTCGGCCAGTTACTATATCTCAAGCATCTCGTATAAGTGGAGTTTCTCCCAACGATATTTCCGTTTTGTTGGTCTACATGGGCCGATAATTTTTTATATGTTCCACGTGAAACAAAATTGAAAAGTTGATCCCAAAAGAAGAAAACATTCACATGAAGACAAAAGATTTCCTCGTAAGCCACGAGGAATTTTCTTTGGTGCTAAATGAACAATTCGGCTATTTGGAAACAAGGCCGTGCCCAAAAGCGGATGAACTTTTTAGGTATTACGATAGCGAAGAATACATCTCGCATACAGATTCTAAAAAAGGGTTGCTTTCATTTTTATACCAGTCTGTGAAAA
>JAHQVM010000004.1 GCA_019634365.1 Flavobacteriaceae bacterium
GATTTAGAACTCTACGGAAAATACAAAGCCAAGCTTCCCCATTCCATCATTGACATGGACAAGGTGCAACAAAGCAACTTGGTTTTGGTTACGGCCATTTCCCCCACGCCAGCCGGTGAAGGAAAAACCACCATGTCCATCGGTCTCTCCGAAGGACTAAATCAGTTGGGCAAGCAAACCACCGTAGTGCTAAGGGAACCTTCCTTAGGTCCTGTTTTTGGAATCAAAGGAGGTGCCACGGGTGGAGGGTATTCGCAGGTACTTCCCATGGAGGACATCAACCTTCATTTTACAGGAGATTTTTCGGCGATTGAAAAGGCGCATAACCTGCTATCTGCAGTCATTGATAACAACATACAAAGCAAAACCAATTCGTTAGGGATCGACGCTCGTACCGTTACCTGGAAACGGGTGATGGATATGAACGATCGCGCGCTACGGAACATCATAGTTGGATTGGGAGGAACGACTTCGGGAGTTCCTCGTGAAACTGGATTCGATATTACGGCAGCTTCAGAAATCATGGCCATTCTTTGTTTGGCCGATGATATGGAAGACCTAAAGAAACGCCTTGGAAGTATCTTCGTGGGCTACACCTTTACCAAAGAACCCATTTATGCCCGAGACCTAAAAGTAGAAGGCGCCATGGCCGCTTTGTTAAAGGAAGCCGTAAAGCCTAACTTGGTACAGACCATAGAAGGTAATCCGGCCATCATCCATGGTGGACCTTTTGCCAACATCGCGCAGGGAACTAATTCTGTGATCGCCACCCGAATGGGAATGTCCCTCTCCGATTATACCGTGACCGAAGCGGGTTTTGGAGCGGACCTGGGAGCCGAAAAGTTCTTGGATATTAAATGCCAAAGTGCTGGTTTATCCCCAAAAGCAGTAGTGATTACAACCACCATCCGAGCCTTAAAATACCATGGTGGTGCCGACCTAAAGGAATTGACCACACCCAATGTGGAAGCCTTGAGAAATGGACTTCCCAATTTGGAAAAGCATTTGGAAAATGTACAAGGCTTCGGTATTGAACCCATCATTTCCATCAATCGATTTGTGTCCGATAGCGATGACGAAATTGCATTGATTCAGGAGTTTGCTAAAAACAAAGGAGTTCGAGTGGCCTTGGCTGAAGTGTGGGCCAAAGGTGGAAAAGGAGCTTTGGAATTGGCACAACATGTGGTTGATGTCGTAGAAGCCTGCGACAAAAAATTTACCCCGACCTATACCTGGAATATGCCCGTTACCGATAAAATTGAAGCCATTGCGACCAAGATTTATGGCGCCGATGGAGTAGAATATTCCGCTTTGGCAAAGAAAAATTTGCGTACCATAGCAGATTTAGGCTTGGAAAATCTTCCCGTTTGTGTGGCCAAGACCCAGAAGTCACTTTCGGACAATCCCAAACTTATTGGTAGACCCAAAGGCTTCACCATCACCATACGTGAGATTGAAATCGCGGCTGGCGCTGGTTTCTTAGTACCGATTTCTGGAAATATGATGCGCATGCCAGGACTTCCCGCGCATCCGGCTTCAGAAAAAATCAGTATCGATAACGAAGGCAACATCACAGGCCTGTTTTAACAGCTTTGAAGCGAATTTTCCATTAAATTTGTGTAAATCGCTCTTTATCAATAGATCGCAAAATGGCTACGAGAAAGTATCAAGGTAGAAAATACGAAGGATCCCATGCAAAAGACACTGTGGATCCCTTGAATATTGAAGAAGCCTTGCAGATAAATATCAACGACTCCCCTTTTACGGTGTCCATGAGGACGCCGGGAGATGATATTAGTCTTATCCGTGGTCTATTACACTCAGAAAACATCCTAAAAAACAAGGAGTTCATCCCAGATATTGTCCTAAAGAAAGAGAACGAGAATGGTATCGTGACCATTGTAAATGTGACCATCCCTGAAGAAGAATTGGGCGAAGGATATGCTACAAGTCGCAGTTTGCTGTCTGTCTCCTCTTGCGGAATCTGTGGAAAGACCGAATTGGGCGATCTTTCTTTTATGGGTAGTGTCATGGACGACGCCGATAAAATAGATATGGGAATCATCCCTGTGCTTTTCCAGAAAATGAATACCCAACAACACGATTTTAAGCAATCCGGAGGAACCCATGCGGCAGCTGCCTTTACGATGGAAGGAGAAATGCTATGTGCCATGGAAGACATAGGAAGGCATAATGCGGTGGACAAAGTAATAGGCAAGCTCATTATTAGTGGGCAATTGGGCAAAGCCAAAGTACTTACCGTGAGTGGGCGTATTTCCTACGAAATTGTAGTAAAGTGCTTTAAAGGAAAAATGCCCTTTTTAGCAGCCGTTTCTGCTCCTTCATCCTTAGCGGTGGATTATGCCAAGGAATTGGGAATTACCATTTTCGGGTTTTGCAGGGAAGATAGGGCAACCTGTTACTCTAATGCTCACCGTACCCAAATTAAAAATCAACTAAAAAACCGCGAACATAAAGCGAGCTAAAAAAATATGTCAGATAATTTAAGTGAATTATTAGGTAGAAAAGGACTGGACGAAAATCTCTTCGACAAGATGGGAATTTTGGCCAAACCCAGTGGTACTCCCAGTGATGAGGAATTGGCGCTACTAGCCGACGAATTCTTGGTTGGAAAGGCCAATGTATATGGCACCACCACGTTCTACGACTTCCTAAAGCCAGAAAACAAAGGCAAGAAAGTATATGTCTGTAATGGCACTGCTTGTTTGTGTGCAGGTACTCAGGATCGTGTTAACGAGTCTTTGAAATCGCACTTCAAGGAAGAAGAAATTGGTCATATGACCTGTTTAGGGCGTTGCCATGAAAACAGCGCTTTTTTCTATCAAGGGAAAAACTATTCTGGAGATGCCATCGATAAATTAGGTGATATCGTAGGTGATGAGGAAAACTTAAATCAAGACACCTATCAGGTAGCTGCCAGCGGTAAAGCCATTCTAACAGCTCCCTTTACTTCTACATCAGACTATTATCAACCCTTCTTAGATGCCCTAAAAAAGGACTCGGCAGAAGTCTTGGAAGAAATAAAGACCTCTAATGTCCGCGGACGTGGTGGAGCAGGCTTCCCTATGGGATTAAAGCTGGAATTCTGCCGCAAGGTGGAAAACCCGACTAAATTCATTATCTGTAATGCAGACGAAGGGGATCCAGGAGCATATTCCGATCGTTATCTATTAGAAGAACGCCCGCATTCGGTGCTTTTCGGAATGTTGATTTCGGGATATGTCACCCATGCGAGTTATGGCATCCTTTATATCCGTGCCGAATATCCCGAAGCCGTTCAAATCGTGCAAGATGCGGTGAATGAACTTCGTGATCACGGTCTCATTGGAAAGAATATCGATGGCAGTGGCTTCGATTTCGACTTTAAAATCATTCAAGCACAAGGTTCGTATATCTGTGGGGAAGAAACCGCCTTAATTTCCTCCATTGAAGGACAACGTCCCGAAGTGCGGGTGCGTCCACCCTATCCAGCACAGAAAGGACTGTTCAACAAACCCACGGTGGTAAATAATGTGGAAACACTGGCCGCCGTCCATTATATCATGGAAAACGGTGGAGCCGCTTGGAAAGGAATCGGGACCGAACGTTCTTCGGGTACCAAGTTGGTATGTTTGGATAGCTTCTTTAATCGCCCCGGTATGTACGAAGTGGAAATGGGGACACCCCTTTCAACCGTAGTAAATGATTTAGGTGGTGGATTCAAATCACCCGTGAAAGCACTTCAAATTGGTGGTCCTCTAGGAGGATTGGTGCCAGTTTCAAAAATCGATGATCTTACGATCGATTTCGAATCATTCGCCAATGAAGGATTCTTATTGGGGCACGCTTCTGTGGTAAGTGTACCCGAAGACTTCCCAATGATGAAATTCATAGAACACCTTTTCGATTTTGCTGCCTATGAAAGCTGTGGAAAGTGCTTCCCCTGCCGATTGGGAACCAAAAGAGGACAGGAACTTTCCACCAAAGCATTGACTTCCGATTATAAAATTGACAGAAAACTATTCAATGACCTTCTTGTTACGTTAGAACAAGGATCCCTTTGCGCACATGGTGGGGGAATTCCTTTACCCATAAAAAATGCGCTCCATTATTTTGAAGATGAATTAAAGGCATACTTCAACTAAACCCTACCATTATGAAAACGGCATATATAGATCATCAGGCATTCGAGATTGTTGAAGGGGAAACCATCCTTTCGTTCATTAGGCGTTATAAGGAAAAGAACCTGGTTCCTACCCTTTGCGACGCTCCCAATTTGGATCCGTTCGGATCGTGTAGGGTGTGTAGCGTAGAAGTTGCTTTATCCGAAGACGGTCCGGTAAAAACCTTGGCTTCTTGCCATACTCCGGTGGCCGAAGGACAATACATTTACACGAGTACTGCTTCCGTAAAAGCCCTTAGAAAGAACATTATTGAATTGGTATTGACCGATCACCCCTTAGACTGTCTTACCTGCGAGGTGAATGGAAACTGCGAATTGCAAACGGTTGCCGCACAGGTAGGAATTCGGGATGTACGCTATCCCGAAGGTGACAATCATTTAGATAAGGAGAAGGACCTGAGCCATCCGTATATGACTTCGGACTTTTCGAAGTGTATTAATTGCTATCGTTGTGTTCGTGCCTGTGATGAAGTGCAGGGAGAGTTTGTCTTGAGCATGGCCGGTCGTGGATTCGATTCGCATATTATCAAAGGAATCGATCAAACCTTTATGGAGTCCGATTGTGTGAGTTGTGGGGCCTGTTCACAAGCCTGCCCTACCTCAGCAATTTCGGATGTATTCCAATCGAAGGCCATTCAGGCCACCGAAACTACACGTACTATCTGCACCTATTGCGGTGTAGGTTGTAACTTGGACGTGGCTACCAGTAGTGGTGAAATCTTAAGTATTACGGCTCCCTATGATGCCGAGGTAAATCAAGGACATACTTGCTTGAAAGGACGTTTTGCCTTCAAATTTTACGATCATCCCGAGCGATTGGATTCACCTATGATAAAGCGAAATGGAGAATTCGAAAAGGTGAGCTGGGACGAAGTCTACGATTATATCGCTTCAAAATTTACGGAATACAAGGATGAATTTGGACCGGATTCTTTGGCTGGAATTTCGTCTTCCCGTTGTACCAACGAGGAGAATTATTTGATGCAGAAGTTCTTTCGTGCTGTGGTTCAAACCAATAATATTGACGGTTGTGCCCGTGTGTGTCACTCCCCAACTGCATTGGGAATGCAACGCACTTTTGGAACAGGAGCAGCGACCAACTCCATAGAAGACTTACAACATACCAACTGTATCATGGTAATCGGTGCTAATCCAACAGACGCACACCCCGTAACCGGAGCCAAATTGAAGCAGTTTGCGATGAAATCGGATAACGTTTCTATTGTCATCGACCCAAGACGTACTGAATTGGCCAAATACGCCACCCA
>JAHQVM010000052.1 GCA_019634365.1 Flavobacteriaceae bacterium
ACCACCACCTCCTACACCAATCACCTTGATGACATTAGACTGATTTTTAGGCAGATCGAACGAAATATTATCAAATTCTGTGTTACTGCTCATAAATTTCTTTTTTGTGAGGTTGAATCCTATTTCTAGGATTTTTTATAGTTAGTTGTATGTTGTTTTCTTTTTGTTTTACTCGGCATTATCCAAAAACTCCTTGAACTTCTCCGCCCATTTGTCGAAAAAGCGTTTCCGTTCTTTGGGAGTATCGTTAACCGATTCATCCATCTCATTGTTCGGTTCGCCTTCAACATCTTCGTTGGCTACGACCGCTTCCTGAGTCATTTTCACTTTCTCCAGCTGCAAGTTCTTCTCCTTGGTTTCCAAACTATTCATGACAAGACCTACCGCCGTGGCATACATGGGACTTGTCGTTTCACTATCACTATCGCCCGCAAGGTGTTCGTTAGGATATCCCACGCGGGTATCCATTCCCGTAATGTATTCCACCAATTGCTTTAGGTGTCGTAATTGCGATCCACCCCCCGTAAGGACGATTCCTGCGATGAGTTTTTTCTTCTGTTCCTCATGCCCGTAATTCTTAATCTCCAAATACACCTGCTCCACAATCTCAACGACACGGGCATGAATGATTTTTGAGAGATTCTTGAGGGTTATCTCTTTAGGTTCCCTTCCACGCAATCCTGGGATGGAAACAATTTCATTATCCTTATTCTCACCTGGCCAAGCAGAACCGAATTTTATCTTCAAAAGCTCAGCCTGTTTTTCGATGATCGAACAGCCTTCTTTGATATCTTCGGTAATCACGTTCCCTCCAAAAGGAATCACGGCCGTATGTCGGATAATGCCATCTTTAAAAATGGCCAAATCGGTAGTTCCCCCACCTATATCGATAAGCGCAACCCCTGCTTCTTTTTCTTCCTGACTCAATACTGCATTTGCCGAGGCCAAGGGCTCCAGGGTAATCCCTGAAAGACTTATACCGGCACTCTTTACGCATCTTCCAATATTTCGAATGGAAGACACTTGTCCTACCACCACATGAAAATTGGCTTCCAATCGACCACCGTACATACCAATGGGCTCCTTAACCTCGGCTTGCCCATCTACTTTAAAATCCTGTGGCAATACGTGAATAATTTCTTCCCCTGGCAACATGACCAATTTATGCACTTGATTACACAACCGATCAATATCTTCATCATCGATGACCACTTCACTATCGGGCCGTGTTATATAATCGCTATGCTGTAAACTACGGATGTGCTGTCCTGCAATTCCTACCACAACATCTTCAATTTTCATTCCCGAAGAAGTTTCCGCATCCTGAATCGCCTGTTGAATGGATTGGATGGTTTGGGTAATATTGTTTACCACGCCGCGATGAACTCCCAAACTCTTGGATTTACCAATACCCAAAATTTCCATTTTCCCATACTCGTTTTTGCGCCCGATCATGGCCACGATCTTCGTGGTACCGATATCCAATCCTACAGCAATACTGTTGTTTTCCATGATTTATTTTTTTGTCGCTACTACTTGGCTTCCAAATTGCAAATCAACCAAACGGTAACTTGTAAGCTTATTGTCTCTTTTGGCTTTTTGATAGAAAGCCTTAAAATTCTGGAACTTTCGCCCGATTTCTTTTATTTTTCCCAAGCGAACATTAAAATCCATCTTTCGCATTTCCAAATCGATACTGCCATTTCTGCTTAGGTGCACTCCAACCACAATTTTATTCATGAATTCGTCATCCCGAATTTTAAGCAGCAATGGAGTTAATTCTGTAAAATGCGTTTCGGATGATCCAGTTATTATAGGAACCCGTGCCGCATATACTTTAGAAAGCGGCATCTTTTTTCCTTCTTCGTCTACATAGTAACTGGGATTATCGACCACCCGAGCGATGGGATTACGTTGCTCTATATTGGCTCCAAGTTTCCCATCTGCCGTTACAAAAACCTGAGCATCACGCACCATAGGATTTTGTAATAGCCTAGATTCCATCTCTTTCAAATCTAAAGTTTCTTTAGCGATGCTCGTAATACTGTCATCATTTTGTATTAACAATTTATTAACCGAGGAAAGGGTGATAAAAGGACTGTTTTCATCTGTAAAATGAACCTCCATACCCGTTAGTTTTCTACCCTTATTCTTGGTATGGGTAAAACCATAGAGAAGCCCCACCAATACAAGCACCAACACTAATCTTATAACGCTCCATCTACTCCTCATCTTGTACATATTTGGTTACTTTTTCTACCTCTGCCCCTATATCGCCGGCCCCAACCAACAATCTCACTTTATGACTTGAGTTCTTTACATATTCGGGCAGTTCTGCTTTAGAAATTACTACCGCCTTCCTCCCTGTTATTTTTTCACACAACCACTTGGAGGTAATCCCTGCAATGGGTTCCTCCCTAGCTGGATAAATTTCCAACAACAACACCTCATCGAACCGACTTAAACTTTCTGCAAATCCATCGGCAAAATCTTGGGTTCTACTAAATAAATGGGGTTGAAAAACAATCAATGTCCCTTCATTGGGATACATTTCCGAAACGGCCTGATACAATGCATCGATCTCGGTGGGGTGGTGCGCGTAATCATCGATTAACACCAAATCATCCTTTCGAATTTTATACGTAAAACGCCGCTCGACCCCTTTAAAACTGAATAAAGCTTTGGGCAGGCAGGAAGTTGGGGTTCCCGCGAAGATTGCCATGCCCAAAGCTGTTACCGCATTGTGTAGGTTATGATGTCCAGGGAGTAAAAACATCAGGTTTTCAATAATTTCTGAAGGGGTCTTTAGGTCGAAAACATAAGAACCGTTTTCAATACGAACATTTTGTGCCTGAAAATCGGCTGTATCCTCAATAGCCACCGTATTTCCTTCTAATGGAAGGCCTTTTTTGAATAACAGGTTGTCCTTTTCCGGTAGTAAGCCGGCAAATTCTTTGAATGATGTCTCCAATGAAGCGCTGTCTCCATAAATATCCAAATGATCGGCATCCATAGAAGTGACACAAGCTATATTAGGACTTAACTGAAGAAAAGACCGGTCGAACTCATCGGCCTCGACCACCGTAATTTCGGTCCCTTTACTGATGAAATTGGATTGATAATTTTCGGCTATCCCGCCCAAAAATGCAGTGACGGGCATATTGCATTCGGCTAATAAGTGACCCAAAATCGCTGAAGTTGTAGTTTTTCCATGAGTGCCAGCCACCGCCAAACAAAGGGTATCCTTGGTCACTTCTCCCAAAAATCGAGCTCGTTTCATGACCACATAATCCCCCTGCTTAAAATAGGATAAGATTTCATTGGATTTGGGCACCGCAGGGGTATATACCACCAAGGTGTTTTCCGGATTCAACAACGAGGTATCGATTTCGGAATTGGCATCTTTAAAGGTGATCCGCATTCCTTCAGAAATAAGTTCACCCGTAAGTTTGGTCGCGGTTTTATCATATCCCCAAACCGATTTTCCCAGCCGTATGGCATAGCGCGCCAAAGCACTCATCCCGATGCCGCCAATGCCGACAAAATAAATATTGGGTATGTCCTTCAAATCCTTCAAACCTCCAACAGTTTTTCGATTTCGTTTACAATATCCTTAGTGGCCTCTGGCCTGGCCAATTTCTTTATGTTTTCTGAAAGGTTTTTTTGCTGTTCCAGATCGTTCAATACTTCGGAAAAAACAGTTTCAAACTGTGCATCCAATTCGCTTTCCTTCAGGAGTAGCGCAGCTTCCTTCGCTACGACTGCCTGGGCATTTTTTGTTTGATGGTCTTCGGAAACATTGGGCGATGGAATGAACAGCACGGGTTTCCCCACCAAGCACAATTCAGACACAGATAAGGCACCCGCACGTGAAATTATAATATCTGCAGCGGCATAGGCCAAATCCATCCGATTTAAAAAAGCGTGTACTTTTACCGTATCGCTGGTATGTTGCGTATACTTTTCGAAATAATACTTTCCGCATTGCCAAATAACCTGAACTCCATTCTTTTCGAAAAACGAAAGTTGTTTATGAATCAATTCATTGATCTTACCAGCGCCCAAACTCCCTCCCAAAACGAGTAAGGTTTTCTTATTGGGATTCAATTCGAAGAAACCGAAGGCTTCTTCTCTTTTTTGGGACACGTCTAACAAATCCTGCCGCACCGGATTCCCAGTGAGCACTATTTTTTCACTTGGGAAGAATCGTTCCATCCCGTCGTAGGCAGTGCAGATCTTTTTCACTCTTCCGCTAAGCCATTTATTGGTAATCCCCGCATGGCTATTCTGTTCCTGAATAAGGCTCGGAATCCCTTTCTTGGATGCTATCCGCAATAATGGCGCACTGGCATATCCTCCCGTACCGATAGCAGCATCGGGTTTAAACTTTCGTATAATGGCCTTCGACTTCCACAAACTGGAAATCAATTTGAAAGGGAATAGTAGGTTTTTCAACGTTAGGCTTCTTTGAATCCCTGAGATCCATAAGCCAACGATATCATAACCCGCCTGAGGTACCTTCTCCATTTCCATTCGGTCCTTGGCACCAACAAATAGGAATTCGGAATTGGGGTATCTCGCCTTCAATTCATTGGCAATGGCAATGGCCGGATAAATATGCCCTCCGGTACCTCCGCCACTTACTACAAATCGATATGTTTGTTCCTTACTCAAATCGTTTCACTTAAAATATCCAACGGATTTTCCTCTTCCACTTCCTTATTCTGCACTTCTCTTTTTGCACTAACACTTAAGACCATCCCTGTGGCTAAACATGTCATCCAAATGGATGTTCCTCCACTACTTATTAAGGGTAATGTTTGTCCTGTAACCGGGAACAATTCAACCGCCACTCCCATATTAATCATGGCTTGAAATATGATGGGAAAACCTACCCCAACCACCAAGAGCTTGCCGAACAAGCTATCGGATTTATGCACTACAATCACCAGACGAAACAGAAGAAGTAGGTATAAAAACAACAGGAACAATCCTCCAGCCATTCCATATTCCTCAACAATAATGGCATAGATAAAGTCTGATGATGACTGCGGCAAAAAGTTCTTCTGAATTCCCTTTCCGGGACCCACTCCTGTTAATCCGCCTGAGGCGATGGCAATCTTGGCTTTTTCAATTTGATAATCGGCTTCGGTATCTTCATTATCCATAAAGTTCTTTACACGGTTTTCCCAAGTCCGAACTTTTACTGACAGGGAATCAATCCCAGATATTTTAGCGAAGCCATAGAAAATACCCAGCCCTATAACACCCGCCATTAAAATCACCCCTAAATATTTTAAGGGATATCCCCCAATGAACATAAGGACACAGACCATAGCAAAAATGATGGCTGTGGTAGAAAAGTTAGCAGGCAGGATAAGTGCTAAAACCAGAAATACTGGCAACCATAGCGGCAAGAGGGTTTCTTTAAAGGTAATTTCTTTTCCATTGATCTTGGATAAATATCGGGCCACATAGGTCATTAACACCACTGCGGCCAAAGTAGAAGTTTGGAAGCCCACACCCACAAAAGGTATCCGAATCCATCTACTGGCATTGGCTCCACCAATGGTATTCCCCTGACTGAGCGTAATTAGCAATAGGACGATCACAACGGGCAATGCTATGATGGACAACCCCTTGAAATAGTTGTAGGGGATTCTATGTATACCGTATAATATGGCAAAGCCCAATAGTAAATGCGCGAAGTGTTTCAGTAAAAACTTAAGGGTATTCCCATCACCTACAATGTAGGCCAAATTACTGCTGGCACTGTACACAGGAAGGAAGGAAAAGAGGGCCAATAACGCCACAACTGCCCAAATTGCCTTATCCCCTTTTATGTTACTGAAAATGGTTCGCACTTCTGTTTTTTATAAATTTCTTACTGCATTTTTAAATTGCCTTCCTCGATCTTCATAGTTTTCGAAGAGATCGAAACTTGCACATGCTGGTGAAAGCAATACACTTTCGCCACGTTCGGCCAGACGATAGGCCACTTGTACAGCATCGATCATGCTTTGGGTCTCAACGATCATATCCACGGCATTGCTGAAGGACTTTACAATTTTATCATTGTTTACCCCCAAACAAACAATAGCCTTTACCTTTTCATTCACCAATGGCAAAAGCTCATCATAATCATTTCCTTTATCAACTCCACCAACAATCCAAACGGTTGGCACTTCCATACTGTCCAAGGCGTAAAAAGTAGCATTTACATTGGTGGCTTTGGAGTCGTTGATATACATCACTTTGTTAATCTTGAGCACTTTTTCCAAACGGTGCTCAACCCCCTGAAATTGCTCAAGTGACTGCCGAATGGTTTCCTTTCGGATATTCAGCAGCGTGGCTACCGTCGAGGCGGCCATGGCGTTTTTAACGTTGTGTTTTCCTTGTAATCCTAATGTGGCGATTGGCATAGTATATTTTATATTATTTATGGTTATTCGTATTTCTTCATTTATTACACAAGCACCTTGATCCATTTCCTTGGTCAATGAAAAAGGCAGCTTCTTTGCTTTGATTGGATATTTCTCCAATCCCTTTATTATTTCCGGATCATCTCCGTCATATATGAAATAGTCTTCTTCCATTTGATTCATGCAAATCCGAAATTTGGAGTCGATGTACTTTTCGTACTTTCCCTCATATCGGTCTAAATGATCTGGGCTTAGATTGGTCAATACAGCTATATGAGGTCTAAAGTCCACTATGCCATCCAACTGAAAGCTACTGATCTCCAATACAAAGTGATCGAAACTTCCTTCGGCCACTTGCTGAGCGAAGCTTTCCCCTATGTTCCCCCCTAAGGCAACATTCAGTCCGCCATCGGCAAGCAAACGATGTGTTAATGTCGCCGTGGTCGTCTTCCCATTGCTACCTGTAATACCGACCAATTGTGCCGATGTAAACGTGGCTGCAAATTCGATTTCCGAAATCACGGAAATCCCACTCTCCTTTAAGGTTTGTACCACCGGAGCCGTATCGGGTATGCCAGGGCTTTTCATTACAACATCGGCATTCGTCATTTTCTCGAAGGAGTGACCTCCTTCTTCCCAAACTATTTCATGATGTATAAGAACTTGTTTATAGTGTTCCTTTATTTTTCCGAAGTCGGAAACAAAAACTTCGTATCCTTGTTTTTTACCTAAAATGGCCGTCCCAACGCCACTCTCTCCTGCTCCCAGCACCACCAATCTTTTCATCATTCCCTATTTACGATTGTTGATTTCTGATTTTCGATTTTTCATTGTCTTAATCGATGCTACTGTGATAGACAAAAGTTCATTTGCTTCTTGGTGAAGTCTTTTTATTTCATCCCGTTCTTTTCTTCCAACCTCCAAAAACAATTCTAAAAAAAACATGCTTTCATCCGCTTCCTCCTCCACAATTTTCAGCTTATTGATAAAATCCGCACTCGACTTGGCCCTACACGCTGCCCTATAATTGGCTCCAACCGAACTCGAACACCTAATTAGTTGATTACAATAAGCATTGTATTCTCTAGAAACAGGAAACTTTTTGCATACCTTCCAGCAGTCAATTGCAAATTGCTTAGTCCTATTCTTTATTACCTCTTTCATGAATAAGTCGTTAATCTTAAATCATAAATCGTCAACATTTTCTTATCGTATTTTTAGGGTCACAATTGTAAGCACCGCCAACACAATTCCAACGATCCAGAATCGGGTTACGATCTTACTTTCATGATAACCTCCTTTTTGATAATGATGATGCAAGGGTGACATTCTAAATATCCTTCGCCCTTCTCCATACTTCTTACGGGTGTACTTAAACCAACTCACCTGCAGTACCACAGAAAGATTTTCCATTAGGAAGATTCCGCATAGTATAGGAATGAGCCATTCCTTTCGAATCGCAATGGCAATCACTGCGATGATCCCACCAATGGTAAGGCTTCCCGTATCGCCCATAAATACTTGGGCGGGATAGGCATTGTACCACAAGAACCCAATGAGTGCCCCTACAAAAGCCATGATAAATATGGTAAGCTCCCCTATATTGGGGATGTACATTACATTGAGATAATCGGAGAAAATCACGTTCCCCGATACCCATGCGAAAATGGCAAGGGTAACCCCAATAATGGCAGAGGTTCCTGCCGCAAGCCCGTCGATACCGTCCGTTAGGTTGGCTCCATTGGATACTGCGGTAATGATAAAAATCACAATGGGAATGAAAATAAGCCAGGCATATTTCTTGTAATCATCTCCTGCCCAAGTAACCAGTTTTTCATAATTGATTTCATTCCGGCTCACAAAGGGCATGGTCGTGAGCAAGGTTTTTTCGGCTTCATTGAATTCCTGAATCCCACCTTCGGCAACAATCTCTTCATTGTTCACCGGATTCACCTTTTCAGTTTTTACGGTAATCCCAGGATGAAAGAACATAGTTGCCCCAACGATGATCCCCAATCCTACTTGCCCTACCACTTTAAATTTACCCGGCAGGCCTGCCTTATCATTCTTGAATTTCTTTAGATAATCATCGGTAAAGCCAATAATTCCCATCCAAACAGTCGTAACCAACAGCATGATAACATAAATGTTCTCCAGCTTCGCGAAGAGCAAAACAGGGACAATGGTGGCCAGAATAATGATGATCCCGCCCATGGTGGGTGTTCCTGCTTTTTCCTTTTGACCTTCCAATCCCAAATCGCGAATGGTTTCTCCCATTTGCTTGCGTTGAAGGATTCGAATGATCTTTTTTCCATATACCGTGGCAATGATGAGTGATAGAATGGTTGCCATGGCTGCGCGGAACGTAATAAACTGGAAAAGCCCTGCTCCGGGGAGATCGTATGTCTTGTCTAAGTAATCGAACAGATAATAAAGCATAGTTATTTGTTGAGGGCGGTTAATAGTTCGTTTACAATTTTGAAATCATCGAAATCCTTTCGTACTCCATTTACTTCCTGATAGGTCTCATGACCTTTTCCTGCTACTAAGATGATATCCCCTTCCTCTGCCATTTGGCAAGCCGTTTTAATGGCTTGCTTTCGATCTACAATGGAAAGTGTCTTTTTGAAATGCTCGGGTGAAACCCCAGCTTCCATTTCGTCAATAATTTGTTGCGGATCTTCTGAACGCGGATTATCACTTGTAAAAATGACCTTATTGCTTAATTGGGTAGCGATATGGGCCATTTTGGGACGCTTGGCAGCATCGCGATCGCCTCCACACCCGACTACAGTGATTAATTCCTCATTTCCGGTTCGAATGGTATTGATGGTTTCCAAAACATTCTTCAAGGCATCCGGGGTATGCGCATAATCCACAATGGAAGTCACCCGATTTTCGGATACCGAATACTGAAATCTTCCATCAACACTTTCCAAAGTGCTCATTAATTGAAGCACTTCCATGGCCTCCAAACCTAGCAGATCGGCAGTTCCATAAATGGCCAAAAGGTTATAGGCATTGAAATAACCTATCAATTTCACCCATAGCTCATTGTTGTTAATCTTCAGCAACAAACCGGAAAATTGATTTTCCAAAATCTGAGCCTTGTAATCGGCCAAGGTTTTAAGGGCGTAGGTATATTTTTTGGCCACCGTGTTCTGAAGCATGAAAGCTCCGTTCTTGTCATCACTGTTTGTTAAGGCAAATGCCGTTTTTGGCAACTGATCAAAAAATGCCTTCTTTACGTCCCGGTATTCCTTAAAGTTTTTGTGATAGTCCAAATGATCATGGGAGAGATTGGTGAAAATTCCTCCCACAAAGTGCAATCCTTCTGTCCTTTTTTGATGGATTCCATGGGAACTCACTTCCATAAAGCAGCATTCCACCCCAGCATCGACCATCTCCTTCAAATATTTGTTTATGGTCAAGCTATCCGGAGTCGTATGAGTGGCAGGATATTGCTTTTTGCCCACCAAAATCTTGACCGTGGATAACAAACCAACTTCATAGCCTGCTTGCGTAAAAAGGTTGTAGAGCAATGTTGAAATGGTCGTCTTGCCATTGGTACCGGTCACCCCTACCAATTTTAAATCTTCGGAAGGGTTTTCATAAAAATTGGAAGCCATAAAGGCCAATGCCTGTTGGCTATCTTTAACCTGTACATAGGTGATTCCGTTGATGATCTGCTCAGGTAATGTTTCGCAAATAATGGCGATCGCCCCTTTCTCACATGCTTTTTGAATATAATCATGCCCATCCGAAAGCGTACCACGAATCGCCACAAAGACATCATTCAATGCTACCTTCCTAGAATCGAATTGGATATCGGTAATAGGTACAGCCGTATTCCCCACCACCTTTTCGAGGGTTACTTTGTATAATATGTCGCGAAGCAATATCACTTAAGATGTAATGTTATTTGTTGACCATTTTTAAATTGTGCGCCCTTCTTCAATGACTGTGAAATCACCGAACCATTCCCAACCAAACGAACCCGCAAGCCAGAGTTTTCCAATAAAGAGACCGCATCCATACCCGCCATACCCATCACACTGGGAACTCGCTCATAACTATTCTGTACGTTAGCATAGAAATTTTGGTAGTCATTACCCAAATCCGGATCGTTCTCGTCGGGATCGATCACATAATCGATCAAAGGACTATCGGTAAAGATTTTCTGGGCAATTCGTTTAAAAACCGGCCCGGTAACGTCGGCACCATAGTACCCTTTTTTAATACTGGGCTTGTGAATGACCACGATACAAGAATACTTTGGGTTATCTGCCGGGAAATACCCTGCGAATGATGAAATGTATCGCTTGTTTTCGGCCCAGTCAGCCATCCAATATTCAGCTTGTGCTGTACCCGTTTTACCTGCCATAGGAAAATATTCAGAATACAGTGATTCTCCCGTCCCTCGGTTCACGACATTTTCCAAGATGTGTTGGATCTGATTTAATGTGCCTTCCGAACAAATTTTGAAATCAATAATATCAGTACCAAATTCATCTACCACTACATTCATACGCCGTATTTCCTTTATAAATCGTGGCTTTACCATCACACCATTATTTGCAATAGCGTTATAAAATGTTAGCACCTGAAGTGGGGTCATTTCTAAATTATACCCATAAGACATAGATGGCAATGCATTCTTACTCCATTTTCTATGGCCCGGCTCCGGAATATCTGGTTTGCCTTCACCCTTTATAGGAATACCCAAAGGTTCATGGAGTTTCCATTTTTTTAACTGATCGATGAATTTTTGAGGGTCTTTCTTGTATCCTTCATCTATAATAGTGGCCAATCCAATGTTGGAAGAAACCTCCAATGCCCGCGCCACCGAAATTTCGCCATAACCACCCCTTCTTGAGTCGTTAATGGTACGTCCATAAAATCGTTTCGATCCATTTTTGGTATCAACCACCGTAGCCGTATCCACGACGCCACCTTCCAGAGCTGCCATTAAGGCCATGGTTTTAAAGGTAGATCCCGGTTCATGACTTTCACCTACGGCGTAATTCAACTTTTCGTAATACTTGCCTTCGGAAGTTCTTCCCAAATTGGAAACCGCCTTTACCTCACCACTTTTCACTTCCATCACAATCACACTACCATGTTCTGCCTCGTAGTATTCCATTTGCTTCAATAGGGCATGGTGTGCGATATCCTGAATGTTCACATTGATGGTCGAAATGATATCGTAACCATCTTCGGGCTCAATTTCATTATCATCATAGACCGGCTTCCATTGTCCTTTGGCTATTTTCTGTTTGAGACGCTGTCCGTTTTTACCTTTTAAGTATTGATCGAAGGCGCCTTCAAAGCCCACCTCATATACACCTGGCTGATTACGCATTTCGTTACCAATGAGCCGTTCCCCAATTTTACCCAATGGGTGCTCTCGAACGGTACGCTGTTCAACGATAATTCCACCTTTGTAAGGGCCCTTTTCGAATAGCGGCATGTTTTTTACCGCCACATAATCCGAATACCCCAAACCTTTGACCACAAGTAAGTACCTGTTCTTGTTGGCGCGTGCCTTTCTAAATAGATTTTCGTAGTAAGAAGATGATCTACCAAAACGCTTGGACAATGCTTTTGAGAGCGGCACGAGAAATTCGCTGAAATTTTCTGAAGAAACCGTTACCGCATCAAAACGAATGTCGTATTTGGGCACCGAGGTGGCCAAGAGACTACCATCATCGGCATATACATTGCCGCGATTGGCAGGAATGGTGAAGTTCTTGGTGGTGTTTCTTTGGGCCAATTCACGATACTTATCGCCATTTACAAACTGAATACTAATAAGCTTAAAAGCAATAAGCGCCGCGAAGATGAACATACCTCCGGCGATAAAGTAAAAACGGTTTAATATGCTCTTTTCTTCAACCGACATGCTTTACCTTTCTGTCTTTATGACCACTTTTTTCGGCGGGGTCTCTGAGGGAAACAAGCCCCGGTTTTCCATCGCCTTGATAATTTTAGTTTCCATTTTGGCTTGCATAAGCTGCATTCGTACATCCACATATTCACTCTTCAACTCCTTGACTTCATTATTGAGCCTTGCAATTTCATGCACCTTTCTATCGGCACTATGGGAACTACCAATCATGACCAAAGCCAAGAAAGAGAGGAAAATGATGAAGCGCCAATTCTTAAAAGCGTCATCGCTCACCAGGAACTTCCCCTTAACAATATTGTAGAACCCTTTTTTCATTTATAGTTTTTCAGCCACTCGAAGCTTGGCACTTCTGGCTCGGCTGTTTTCGTTAATTTCTTCTTCTGATGGGATCAAAAACTTCCCAACTGGCTTAAAAGGAACCTCTGCTCTTCCAAACACATCTTTTTCTGGCTCCCCTTCAAACAGTCCATTTCTCATAAACCGCTTTACCAAACGATCTTCCAGTGAGTGGTATGAAATTAAACTCAACCGTCCACCGGGCTTCAGCACTTCTTGAGTTTGCAACAGAAACTCTTTTAAAACCTCCAATTCCTGATTCACCTCTATGCGAATGGCCTGGTATATCTGAGCTAGGATTTTGTTCTCACGATGCTTCGGAAGGAATCTTCCCAAGGCTTTTTTCAACTGATTGCTCGTCTTAATCGTATCTAAGTCCCTAGCCTCTACAATCACACGGGCCATGCCAGCAGCAGCACGCAACTCACCATATTGAGAAAGGATCTTTCGAAGATCGGTCTCAGAGTATTGATTGATTACTTGAAAAGCGGACAATTCGCTTTCCTGATTCATGCGCATGTCCAGATCGGCTTCGAATCTTGTTGAAAATCCGCGTTCCGGCGCATCAAATTGATGGGAAGAAACCCCAAAGTCCCCAAGGATCCCATCCACTTCCTTATGGCCGTAAAAGCGAAGAAACCGTTTGAGGTACCTAAAATTTTCATTGATGAGCATAAAACGCGGATCATCGATAGCATTTTCCAGAGCGTCTTTATCTTGATCGAAGGCGATAAGCTTACCGTTCGCCCCCAGCTGTTTTAAAATTTCCTTGGAATGCCCCCCTCCACCGAAAGTGACATCCACATAAACCCCGTCGGGCTTGATCTGTAACCCAGACACAGTTTCATGCAATAAAACCGGATTATGATATTCCATTAGCATCATTTGCATCCCCCATTACTTCTTCGGCCAGATCGGCAAAATCATTGGCCGCATCGTCAATGGCCTGTTCATATTTCTGTTTATCCCAGATCTCAACGATATTGATAGCCGAAGAGACCACCAGTTCCTTGTCGATCCCCGCAAAGGACATCAAGTCCTTCGGAATGTTGATTCTTCCGGTCGAATCCAACTCTATGGTTCGTACCCCAGCAGTGAATCGCCGGATGAAATCGTTGTTCTTGCGATTGAATCGATTGAGCCCACTCATTTTCTCCATCAGCTTTTGCCATTCCTCCATGGGATACAGCTCCAAGCAAGGTTGAAATACGGCACGCTTAATAACAAAACCAGCCCCTGATACAGGAGCTAATTGCTTCTTCAAATCGGCCGGCACCATGACCCGCCCTTTGACGTCTGCCTTGCATTCGTATGTCCCAATGAGATTGAGCACTCAGTACTGTTTTTTCGAATTCGTTGAACCAAATATAATTAAGTTTTACCACTTTTTACCACATTTTACCACTTTGTTGATAAGTTTTACCACCACCCTACTTTAAAAACGTTTTCGATTCATTATTTATTCTGAAAATCAATCATTTAAGAAAATTTTAAAATGTAAGTTTTCAACAATGTTTTACGACTCATTCTTTCATTAAAAATTATGTACTTTTGTTTTGTAATTCGCTAACCCAAAATGACGCATCCTCTTAAGAAAGAAGGCAAGTTTTCATATTTAGAAATAGGTGAAGGAACTCCCATTATTATCATGCATGGGCTCATGGGTGGGCTTAGCAATTTTGATGGTGTCGTCAATTTCTTTCCAGATAAAGGCTACAAGGTGGTCATCCCAGAGTTACCCATTTACAGTATGCCCATTCTAAAAACCAATGTGAAGAACATTGCGGTTTACGTTTCCGATTTCATCGAACACAAAGGGTATGACGAAGTCATTCTATTGGGAAATTCTTTGGGAGGACACATTGGCCTCATGGTTACCAAACTCTTCCCTAAAAAGGTAAAGGCTTTGGTTATTACGGGAAGCTCTGGATTGTACGAAAGTGCCATGGGAGAGACCTATCCCAAAAGAGGAGATTATGATTACATAAAGCAGAAAGCTGAAAATGTTTTCTATGACCCTGCCATCGCTACGAAAGAAATTGTGGACGAAGTATACGATTCTGTGAATGACCGGAACAAATTGATCCGAACTTTATCCATTGCGAAAAGTGCCATTCGGCATAATATGGCTAAGGATTTGCCGCACATGCCCAACCCCACTTGTATTATTTGGGGTAAAAATGATACCGTGACCCCTCCCGAGGTGGCCGAGGAATTCCATGAATTGCTTCCAGATTCCAACTTATATTGGATCGAAAAATGCGGGCACGCCGCCATGATGGAGCATCCGGACACTTTCAACGAGCTATTATATGCCTGGCTACAGGAACGCGGCTACTAAGAATATCCTATGAAAATCTCATCGGCAGAATTTGTTATGAGCAACAGTGATGTTGCCAAATGCCCTAAAAATTCCCTTCCGGAATACGCATTTATTGGCCGAAGCAACGTGGGCAAATCGTCGCTCATTAATATGCTGATGCAGCGCAAAAACCTGGCAAAAACCTCAGGAAGACCGGGCAAAACACAATTGATAAATCACTTTATCATAAACAAAAATTGGTATCTGGTAGATTTACCCGGGTATGGTTATGCACGGGTATCGAAATCGACCAAAAAAGTGTTTCAAAAATTCATTACCCAGTATTTCGAAAAGAGACAACAGCTGGTTTTGGCTTTTGTTTTGGTGGATTGCCGTCATGAGCCCCAGAAAATCGATCTGGAATTCATGGAGTGGATGGGTGAGAGTCAAATCCCCTTCAATATCATCTTTACCAAGGCCGATAAAATGAAACCAAATGCCCTATCCAAGAATATAGAGGTATACACCGAAAAAATGCTTGAAACTTGGGAAGAAATGCCAACGTATTTTGTGACCTCTTCCAGCAAAGGAAACGGGCGGGAGGAACTCCTGTCTTATATTGATCATTTAAATGAGCAGCTCAGACAATCTTAGCGTGACCTTTTCGAGATTTCTTCGATTAATTCTTCAGAAGTATTCATGGAATTGAGTGTCATAGCATCAATAAACACCTCCAATTCATTAGCTTCGGCCAATACCAACGGGTAATCATATTTTGGCAACCACTTGGATCGATAATCCTTTACGAACTCATCTTTATGGTAAAACACCATTTCATGATCGGAAGATTCCCGGTAAGATTTCCATAAATCATCTTCGGTGAACGTACCGAAGGTAATCGCACAAAGGTTACAATTGTAAGTGGACGGGCTTACGATTTTGTGCATATTGTCCAAGAGTTTGTCGACAAAGCCCGACTCAGCATTATATACAAATATGAGTTTCATCTACTCAAAGGTACTTCAAAAAATAGGAAAAGGGACAAAGCACCTTATGGCTCCATCCCTCTTCAACAACGTAACTAACAAAAAATTTGTGCCTATTATCGTTTTATCAATTGTTTGGTGGTGTTATCTCCTGTTTCACTGTTTTGAATTTGAACCAAATACGTTCCACTATTCAAAGAAGATAGATCCAAGCTCACCTCATTCTGGGCTCTGATGTTATCCTGAAGCACCAAACGCCCAGCAATGTCGTATACCGCGATAGCAGCGTTTACCGATTGCCTACCTTCATAGGAAATGCTCACACTATTGTTGGCTGGATTTGGGAACAATGCAAATTGGGCGGCGCTTTCAAAGTCACCAATGGACAGAATATCACAATCATCGCCCGTAAGACGCGTTACTTCAATAAATTCGTCTGAAATATCGCTACAGCTTTCGGCTTGAAGATCGGCCAAGGGCAATCCTACAAAATCGTCTTGGTTCAACCCGCGGTAACTCCATCCCCAGATACGGCAAATACCGGGACCGGCACCGTCTAAATCGATCTCGGAACTACTTGAAAATCCTAGAATGGTATTTCCTGCATCACTATCTGTAATCACATATCTAAACGTTAAATTTAATGCACTGGTCGTATGAACTACAGAAACAGGGCTTGGGGTACCATCTCCTGCGCAAATCGAAACTTCCGTTTCTCCGTTTTCCAGACTTACAGAACCGCCATCGGCCTCTTCACGAATCACATCGATGGCTATATCCGAAATATCTGAACAATCCTCTGCCTGAAGATCGGCCAAAGGCAAGCCAAGGAAATCATCTTGGTTGAGACCTCTGTAGCTCCATCCCCAAATTCGACAAGTTCCTATTCCCGCACCATCCAAATCGATGGAATTGCTATTGAAAAAGGCCAATATGGTATTATCGGCGCTGTCATCGGTCACTACATAACGGAACGTCAAGTTTTCGGCTGTTGTTTCATGGGTTACGATGAGAGGATCCATACGTCCATCTACGCAGATTACTGCTTCCAATCCGTCAGTCGAAATAGAAGTAGTTCCGTTCGGGTTTCCGGTGGCATCTGCGTCGATTTCAACGCTACCGCCATCGGGTTCTTCCCGGATTACTTCAATAGCGTTTGAAAGGTCAAAACATCCTTCCAAATCAAAGATATTCTGCCCAACGGTCATCCCATTAAGGCCATCCTCATATCGAATGTACCAGATATCGCACACTCCTGTTCCAGCTCCGTCCAAATCGAATGGTGGCGCTCCTGGAAGCCCTAATATCACTCCGTTTGATTGATCTGTAATGATCCAACCAGCGTTCGTTCCAACAGCGCCGGGATCACGATTTACATTCAACGGGTCTCCGTTGCCATCGACACAGATACTGGTTGATGTTTCTCCTCCGTCCAAGGAAATGTTGGGTGCGTAAACGGTGGAAGAAATCCATGCTTCCAACGTTACACCCGTAACCGTTGTGTATGGAGCTGGACAGTTGATGAACTCACTAGCATCCGTCCATCGACCCGCAGTTACCGCTTGCCCAGATCTTGGCTGATTGGGTCCTCCCCATTGGACAAAATCCAACAAAATTGCTGGGTCTGAAGAACCAAAAGTATTGGTCGAAAATAAGCTAAGTCCATCTGCCACTGGATCGACATCGAAAGACAACTGAAGGGTTCCTCCTGCGGGAATGGTAGCACTCCCACCATTTAGGGATCCCACATTGGCATAGGCACCAGGCCCTAAACACAGCCAATAGGGTGCCACATTCAATTCACTGGAATTGAAATTGGTAAGGGTCACCAGATCGGCATCTGGATCCACTTCGGTAATTCTGGCACCCGTTTGGGCAATCGCCCCAACCGCGACCATGAAGAACAATAAAGACATAAACCCATTACGATTTATACCTGTCATAAATAATTTCTTTTTCATTTTTCTATTTTTTTTTGATTTATGATTCAAAAGTAGTTGGACCACCAAATCAAAAATGTAAGCTACTTTACATCTGCTAGTTAAGAGGTTGTTAAGTAGGAGCAAAAAAGGCTCAAAGAGGGTTCAAAAAAGTTCAGAAGTGGGTTTATCTATATTGATTAGGAAGTACGCCATACTTTTTCTGAAACTGTTTTCGAAACGTCGCAGGGTTTTCGAAACCGCTTTTCTTGGCCACCTGATGAATTTTATACTTGCCGTTATTAAGCAACCTTTCGGCATACTCCAATCGCTGGTCCTTGATCCATCTTGCTGGTGTTGCGCCGTACAGGTCTTTGAATTTTCTTTTAAATGTGGAAACGCTCATATGGCAAAGGAATGCCCATTCCTCCAAACTTAAATTTGTAAGGTAGTTTTTGGAAACCACTTGGCGCATCTGATGGGCCTCCTCGTCCACCACTGGCTTCAGCATATGATGCACTTTTCCCTGAAAGTCGTTCAAAGATAAATAGTGCAATAATTCCCGGGATTTGATATCGATAAGGTCTTTGTACCCCTCGCTTTTGGAATATTCGTTGAAAATCATGGAAATACTCCCCACAAAGGGTTTTAAAAAAGTAGCTTGTTCCAACAACAGTACTTTTTTTGGTTGTGAACTTATGCTTGGTTGAGAAGGTGGAACATTCAAATAGAATTCTTCCAGAACTTCTTCGGATAGGAAAACGATATAGGCCTTGAATTTACTATTCAACCCCGACAAACTTTCGGACATGACATAAGGACCTTTATTGACAATGGCCGAATTTCCTTCGGTTACAAAAAACACACCTTCGGGCGATTGAAGCTTGACCACACCTTCAATCACATACAAGAAGAAAAGCTGTTCAATATTCAGTAAGATATCCTTCACCGAATCCAATTGATGGAAATATTCGATTACTTTTCCTGACTTTCCTTCCAAAATATTGAATTTTGGATTTTTATTAAAGTATTCTGGAAATTTCATAACAATCTATCATTTAAAAAGGGGCAAAGCACTAAGACTTCACCCCTTCAAGACAACGTAACTAACAAAAAGCTCTATTAAACGTTTATCTCTTTATTAATTGCTTTGTGGTATTGCTTCCTGTTTCACTGTCTTGGATTTGTACAAGGTACGTTCCGCTGTTTAGGGAAGACACATCCAAATTCACTTCCGTTTGAGCATCGAATTTATGCTGCGCTACCAAACGACCTGTAATATCGTACACTGCAACCTCGGCATTCACACTGCGCCCTCCTAAGAAAGATATGCTTACCATATCGTTGGCTGGATTTGGGAACAAGGCAAACTCGAACGTAGTTTGGAATTCATCGGTAGATAAAATATCACAATCGTCACCTGTTAAGCGCGTTACGCTAATAGGGTTCGAAAGATCGAAACAACCGTCAAGATCAGCTACATTTAGACCGGTCTCCAGTCCTGTGAGTCCATCGGCATAGCGGATGTACCAGATATCACATACCCCAGGTCCCGCTCCATCCAAGTCGAATGGCGGTGCGGGTGGCAATGCAAGGATTTCTCCTGTTGCATTATCGGTAATCACCCAACCATTGTTGGCTCCAACGCCGGTTCCTACTATTTCTACTTCAATAGGATCGGCTTCGCCATCTCCAGCACAAATGGAAACTTCGGTATCAGTTGTTCCTGCTATTTGAATAGCAGCACCATCTACACCTTCTCTATTTACTTGAATTGGATTAGAGAGATCGTAACAACCTACAAGATCGGCTACATTTTCACCTAAATTCAATCCTATAAGACCGGATTCATATCTAATGTACCAGATATCGCATATGCCTGCTCCCGCTCCTTCTAGATTGAAAGGTGGTGCAGCTGGAAGTCCTAGAATTGTTCCGGTAGCGTTATCGGTTATAACCCAACCATTAAAGCTTCCTTCACCTGTACCTACCAAGGTTACATCGATTGGATCATCGATACCATCACCCGCACAAATATCAATTTCGGTAGCACCTGTTCCTGTGATTTCAATAGCAGCAGCGTCTACTCCTTGTCTATTTACACGTACTGGATTCGATAGATCGAAACAACCTTCAAGATCTGCAACATCTTCTCCAACGGCTAAGCCTGAAAGACCTGTGGCATAGCGGATATACCAAATATCGCAAACACCAGGCCCAGCTCCGTCCAAGTCGAAAGGTGGTGCAGGCGGCAATGCAAGGATTTCTCCTGTTGCATTATCGGTAATAACCCAACCACTGTTGTCTCCTATACCTGTTCCATCTACAGTGATGTTGATAGGGTTCCCTACTCCATCTCCTGCGCAAATAGTGATTTCAGTATTTCCGGGTGAACCGGTGATGAAAATTGGTGGTGCATCCACGCCTTCACGATTCACAGAAATTGGATTTGAAAGATCATAACATCCCATTAAATCTGCAACGTTTTGACCTGTACTTAAACCTGTGAGTCCGTCCTCATAGCGGATGTACCAGATATCACAAACGCCATCTCCAGCCCCTTCCAGATCGAAAGGTGGTGCAGGTGGTAAAGCAAGGATTTGCCCTGTTGCGTTATCGGTGATGACCCAACCGCCGTTGGTACCAACGCTAGTTCCAACAATGGTAACATCGATAGGATCACCTATACCATCTCCGGCACAGATATCGATAGAAGTTGCTCCTGTACCTGTGATTTCAATAGCAGCAGCATCTACTCCTTGTCTATCTACCGAAATTGGGTTGGAAAAGTCAAAGCATCCTACAAGATCAGCTACATTCGCTCCTGTGTTTAACCCAGTTAATCCATCTTCGTAGCGGATGTACCAGATATCACATACTCCATTTCCAGCACCTTCTAAGTCGAATGGCGGCGCAGGTGGCAAGGCAAGGATGGTTCCTGTGGCATTGTCGGTGATGACCCAACCACTGTTGGCTCCAACTCCAGTTCCTACTACTGTTACGTCGATAGGATCTCCAACTCCATCGCCGGCGCAGATTTCAACTTCTGTTTGTCCCGTCCCAGTGATTTCAATAGCCGCAGCATCGGGATCGTTTCTCGTAACGGAAATTGGGTTGGAAAGGTCATAACAACCCACCAATCCAGATACGTTCTGTCCTGTCATCAGTCCAGTCAATCCATCTTCGTAGCGGATGTACCAGATATCACATACTCCATCTCCAGCACCTTCTAAGTCGAATGGCGGCGCAGGTGGCAAGGCAAGGATGGTTCCTGTGGCATTGTCGGTGATGACCCAACCACTGTTGGCTCCAACTC
>JAHQVM010000053.1 GCA_019634365.1 Flavobacteriaceae bacterium
AACTATTTGGTTGAAAACGTTGATGAAGTCTCCAAATTCAATGTGGTGAAAGGGTTTTTGAACTTGGTGCTGAGCGATGCGTACTTTTTGAGCTTTTTCAATTCGGTTTCCGATTTTTCCGACTTTGGAACGGTGCAACAGGGAGACGATGCCATGATGGTAGAATACGCATCTCCCAATACCAATAAACCCCTTCATTTAGGACATATTCGAAACGTGCTTCTGGGATATTCCGTGGCCGAAATTCTGAAAGCTTCAGGAAAAAAGGTGTACAAAACCCAGATCATTAACGATCGGGGCATCCACATCTGCAAAAGTATGTTGGCTTGGAAAACCTTCGGGAATGGAGAAACTCCGGAAAGTACGGGATTGAAAGGTGATAAACTGGTGGGGAATTACTACGTAAAATTCGATAAGATTTACAAAGAACAGATCGCCAAACTGATGGCCCAAGGTAAGACCGAAGAGGAAGCCAAGGCTCAAGCACCCTTTTTACAGGAAGCCCAGGAAATGCTTCGTAAATGGGAAGCAGGTGATCCGAATACGGTAGCGCTTTGGAAGATGATGAACGGTTGGGTGTACGATGGTTTTGAAGTGACGTATAAGAATATTGGGGTCGATTTCGATAGTTACTATTATGAGAGCGACACTTACTTGTTGGGAAAAGATAATATTGCTGAAGGTCTGGAACGAGGTGTGTTCTTTAAGAAACCGGACGGATCGGTATGGTGCGACCTCACCGATGAAGGTCTGGATGAAAAATTGGTGCTGCGAAGCGATGGTACTGCGGTATATATGACCCAGGATATCGGAACAGCCATTCAGCGGGTGAAAGATCAGCCGGATATTAATGGAATGATCTATACGGTGGGGAATGAGCAGGATTATCACTTTAAGGTGTTGTTCCTCATTTTGAAGAAACTCGGTTTCGGTTGGGCCGAAAATTTACATCATTTGAGCTACGGAATGGTAGATCTGCCTTCAGGAAAAATGAAGAGTAGGGAAGGTACCGTGGTCGACGCCGATGATTTGGTAGCCGAAATGGCCAACACCGCCAGAGATATTTCCGAAGATTTAGGGAAGATTGACGATTTCTCTTCTGAAGAAAAAAACAACCTTTATCACACTATTGGATTGGGCGCCTTGAAGTATTACATCCTTAAAGTGGATCCCAAAAAACGCATTCTCTTCAACCCTGAAGAAAGTGTGGATTTTCAGGGGAACACGGGACCTTTTATTCAGTACACCTATGCGAGGATTCAAGCGATTTTAAGGCAATCTGAAGGGATTTCACACCCTAAGGATTTTTCTGAAATAGAACTGCATGCCAAGGAAAAGGAGGTGATGAAACAGATTCAATTGTTTCCTGAAACCCTTCAATTGGCAGCCAGCCAATACAGTCCTGCGATTATTGCCAATTACACCTATGATTTGGTGAAGAACTTCAATTCTTTTTATCAAAACGTTAGTATCCTTGGTGCCGAGACCGAGCTACAAAAAAGCTTTAGGATTCAGCTTTCCAAAGCGACCGGGCAGGTTATTCAAACAGCCTTCGCTTTATTGGGTATTCAGGTGCCGGAGCGTATGTAACCTAGAAAAAGATCCGGAACCCTTCTACCTTGTTCCTTTTTGGAGTAGCATCTACGATGACATAGTAGTAAATTTTGGTGCCAGTATTGAAATTAAGGAAGGAATTAAACTGATACATTGTTTTACCTTCATTTCGGTTTTCGAGAATGCCAAATGGTTCAAACCCCATAAGCACCCCATGCTCGTTTTTTAGGTCTGAAATGGTCGTTAGCAATTGTTCTCCTACTGGGTTTGGGATTCTTTCAGGACTTTTTAATACATCGATTTCAGTGGCATTCCCTTGTATGATCGCTTCCGAAAAACCTCGATATACCTCCGATTTTTCACTTAGCCTTTCCAATAAATCGACAGGGAAGAAGTAGTTAGAGGTATCCCCTTTGGTACTAATGAGTTCCACATCGATCTGGGTGTAGTCATTCTTTTCTTTTTCCTCAAAACCATCATATACCAGTAATGCCATATTGGCCGAGGTAGCATTGGGGCTAAGGGTGTCTACCATTACACTACCTTTTGCTTTTATCGTAAACCGCTTTATGGTTTCCTTTCCCACGGAGCTACTGAACCCTTTGGTATAAGAAGTTTCTGCATCATAGATCTGTGCGATTTGGTTAAGGCTGGCCTGTTCGGTTTCGGAGGCACAACCCAATAGGATGCTAAGGATTCCTAGAAAAATGATTCTTTTCATGATGATATGCTTTAATGGTTAGTCAGATTTCAGAAGTTCATATTCCATAGCAATCCGCACAAGGCCGGCTGTATTTCGGGCCCCTGTTTTAATCAGCATATTCCTTCGGTGAGTTTCCACCGTCCCGAAACTGATGTTCAATTTATCGGCGATTTCCTGTGTGGTTAATTCATCCAAAATGCAGGTTAATACATCTTTTTCCCTTCGCGACAATGTTGGGAAGTTATTGGTGTAATGCTTGTCGGGTTGTTTCATGACACTGTTGAGGACAATTTCATTCACCGCTTGGTCGAGATAATTTTTGCCTGCATTTACTTTGGTGATGGCTTCGACCACTTCTTCCTGTCCGGCATTTTTTAAAACATATCCTTTGGCACCACTACTCAACATCATCCTAATCAGGCTGCTTTCTTTGTGCATGGATATGGCAATTACCTTAAGCTCGGGGTTGTCCTTCAATAATTGTTTGCAGGTATCGATCCCATTCAATCCCGGCATGTTAATGTCCAACAATACCACATCTACCTGGGCCGAGGGAATTTTCTGAATCGCCTCCTCGCCCGTAAGGGCAGTTCCTGCTATTTCAATATTGGCTTCATTCCGAAGGAGCAACTCCAGGCCTTCAATTACCATTTTATGGTCGTCTACAATATATATTCGTATCATGTGGTCATGGGTATATTAATGGATATGGTGGTTCCCTGTCCGGGCTGGGTGTCCCAATGTATTTTACCATCTAGGAATTCTACCCTACTGTTAATGCTTTTTAGTCCGAGGCCTCCATTTTCCTCTGCAACATTCAACTGAAAACCTTTTCCATCGTCTTCAACGATAAGATGAATTTCATTTTTATGCCCCAACAGTTGAATGAGGATCGTTTTGGCTTCGGCATGTTTCCGTATGTTAGAAATAATTTCTTGCAACAAGCGGTATAACATCACTTTTCGGGTATTATCGATTTCTGAAGGTACCTGGCTCATTTCCAAGGTCACTTCGTATCCTTCCTCTTTGAGGTTTTCGGCCAGATCTTCCACGGCTCCAGACAAGCCTGAAATACTCAGGGCATGAGGCATCATATTATGCGAAATCCTTCGAACCTCTAGACAGGCTTCATCGATAAGGTCGTTGGTCTTTCCTGTGATATTGAGTTGCTCAAGTTGTTCAATCTCCCTTTGTATGGTAGTGAAATGGGCCTTTACGGTACTTAGGAGTCCTCCTAGACTATCGTGAAGATCTTTGGCAATACGTAGGCGCTCGGCTTCTTGTCCTTCGATCATGCTATTTAGGGCAAGGAGCTTGTTTTTCTGCTTTAATTCTACAATTTCCTGCTGCTGAATGGCATCTTTTTGCGCGGATATGGTCCTCTGGTCTTTGAGACGTTTTCTGAGGAAGAAGAACACCAAAACTGAAAAAAGACCCAAGGCAACGAGGCCTAAAAGGATCTGGTTCTTCTGTCGTGATTCTTTTTCTATCACCAAATTTTGTTGGGCGATTTGTTCCTCTTTTTTAGCTGTATCGAACTTTACCTCCAATTCTGCAATATTGCGTTGCATGCGTTCGGTATTGATGCTATCCCGAAGATTGGATTCTGTTACTTTCGCTTCAAAGGCTTCTTTGTAATTCTTGGCGGCCTCTTGCGTAATGATCGTGGTTTTGTATAGGTCCATAAGAACCTGGGGTTTCTGAATGCGCGAAATGGTATCGGTGGCTCTTTCCAGATAAGGGATGCCCAACTCCGGTTGCCCCATATCGGTATAGGTTTTTGCCAATGCAATGGTAGCGTAGGCAAAGGAGCTCATACGGTTAATACTATCACTCACCCTTATGGCATTCTTCAATTTTGGGATGTTTTCCGGACTGGCCCTATTTTCGAACAGATCTTTAATAGGCATATGCCCAGAGGGCATATCGGGATTGGCATCTTCATAATGTACAGAGAGTATTTCTGTGAACTTGGCCAAGTGAACTGGTTCATCCAACTGGGAAAAGAAATCGACCAAGTTATATAGCACAAAGCGTTTGGTAGGTGTGTTTTCTGAATCCCTTATGGCTTCCCACATCTCGAGATAGCTATCTTTTTGACCCGCAATATTTCCCAGGGTATTCTGCAATAATCCTTTGTTGTAATGCACATTCCAGAGGGCATATCGATTTCCCTCTTTTTCCGCCAGCAATTGGGCTTTATTTAAATGATATAAGGAGCTGTCGGGTTTGTTTAAATAATTATAGGCATTGCCAATATTGCAATGGTACATAATTACATACTGCTCGTTATTTCGAGCCTCTGCAATTCTTAAACCTTCCTTGCGCATTTTAATGGCCTTATCGGTCTCCCCTTTCCAAGAAAATCGCTTGCTATATTTATTATAGTAAGCCATTTTGGCCATTTCCGAACTGTCTTTGGAGAGTGCGTATTGATATAACTCTTGGGAATTTTTACGTTCTCTTCCGAGCTTACTATCGATATATGTATAAGACGCAAAACGAGATGTTTCGTCGGCACCTTCGGTAGATTTTAAAATACTGTCAATTTTATCCTTTGTAAGGGCTTGCGAATGAATCTCTGGCAAGATGATAAAAAAGAGTCCGAAAAAAAGAAAATATGTTATAATGGGGTTGGTTATCACTCCTAAAAGATATAAAAATTTAACGTCTCATCTTAGCGGCTTTGGGTAGAAATGACCAATGTAAAGGCTCCTTCTTCCAATCCATCGGCGCCTGTAACTCCTATAACCATCCGGTAAGGATTGTTGATGGCAACCAAGTCTTTCACGGTCCGGGTATGATCTTGAGGGGCTTTTCCAGAAAAGGTTCGTTCCCTTTTGTGGTCTGCTTCACAGCGAATACATCGGGGTAAATTGGGAACCAAATAATCGCTATTGGCTCCAATTTCATAAGCATACACGCTAAAGTTTTGGGAAGGGTCATCTGGTATCACAGTAACCGTTACTTCGCTGTACTTCGGGATGATCCCTGTAAAGAAAAGATGCTTGCCCGTGAATTTACTTTTTTGGGTGGCAGGAAAACAGGCATTGCTACTGTTCCATGCCCAAGAAAGATCTTCCATGAAAGTTCCTTCATTTAAGTTTCCAACCTAGGCTACTTTTTCATTGGGAACCACTTCTACCGAATATACTTTGGATTGGGCTAGTGTCAATATGGGTAAAAACGCGATGAGGTATAATAGATTTTTCATAATTGAAAACAAATAGACCAGATACCGGGGCTGGGTATCTGGTAAAGTTGAAAATGGAATTACTTCTTTTTGGCGTTAATTCGGTACTTGAATTTGTTCCCTACCGATTTGTTTCTCATCGCTATGATGATGATTTTCCCTTTCACATTGTTAAGGGTGAACTTCTTTACTTTTCCGTTTCTGTCATTCGGAAATTCGTACGTCGCTTTTTGCTGCAATACACCGTCCCGGCCCATGGTGCAGATGACCACACCGGTTTTTGCTTTTCCGTCATATTTGTTGATGGTTACTTCTACGCGGTTGTCGAAAGATGGTGGAGTGATAAAAGTACGCTTGGTTTTTCCCAAAATGGTCCCCGTTTCGTTACCACCGTCTAATTCTAAAAATCGGGGCCCTACGGTTGCACTTCCGTTGGAAGCAATCGCATTCCAAACATTTTTAATTCGACGTACTTTATTTTTCCAAGGATTCAATGAAATACTGGGTTGCCAGGGTCCCCATTCGGCCCAAGTATCCTGTGCTAGATTTTCTCCTTGATTACAGTTTTGAGCTTCGGCTTGGAAACCGAATGCGAATAATGTCACTAAAAGGACAAGAATTGATTTTCTCATGATGCAAAAAATTAAATTTGGTTATGCATCAAAAGTAGTTGTACCTCAAGGACTTGCTATCAAAGAAAACCTTGAGGAAGAAAAAATCTATGATTTCATAGAGGTCGCAAGGAAATATCCCTTAGTCCTGCACTTTCTTTACGCCATAGAGCTGTTTTCCTGCTTCTTCGTATTTATCACCTGGCGTCCAAAAAGGAGTAACAGGATCATTGGCAATGCTTCTTCCCGCCATTACGTAGGACTTAAAGAATTTTTCCATGTAATCGTAATCGATACTGTCTGCATGATCCCTTGGTTGGTGGTAATATTTGGTCACATCGCCACTAAAAGAGGTGAATCCCATGGAAAAGGTGGGAGCAGGAATTCCTTTGGCGGCAAAATGAACGTTATCACTTCTATCGAATAATCCCTGTTCGGGTGCAGGATCGTCTATGGCTGTGAGACCAAATGTCTTGGCAGCTTCTTTAATATGGTTCTCTGCCGTAGTTCGTGGTAAACCTATGATGGTCGCCAAAGAAGTATCGTTATATCCGCCATTGTCACTGTTGAAGCAATACACCATTTTATCCAATGGCAATACTGGGTTTTCTACATAATACTCACTTCCGAGCAATCCTTTTTCTTCGGCAGTGAACAATATGAATAATGCAGATCGTTTCGTTGGGTATTTGGCTAAGTTTTCGGCCATGCTCAACACCGTGGTTACGCCCACGGCATTATCTCTGGCCCCGTTGTAAATAGTGTCTCCTGTCTCGTCTGGCGTTCCAATTCCCACATGATCGTAGTGCGCAGAATAAATGATGTACTCATTTTTTAATTTTGGGTCGCTTCCTTCAACAACACCAATTACGTTCTGGCTAATTACCTCCTCTTTTTCCTGAGCGCTCATATTCAGCATTACTTTGTGCTTGCCAGAAGCTATTTTCTCACTTTTGGATCCATTGGCATCCTGAACCCATACATAGGCGGGTCCATCTGATTTTTCACTTTCTCCTGAAGCCAATTTCAAACTAGGGGCATTAAAATTATGATCGATAAATCCCCACATATTGTCCTGTGCTTGTAGAAATTCTACAATGGCTATCACTCCAGCGTTTTCGGCCAATTCCATCTTTTTACCACGAAGGCCAAATGCCCCACGGGCATCATTGGTTTCAGCACTTCCTGCTTTTATCAAGATGATTTTCCCTTTTAGATCCTTTCCTTTGTAATCCTCTTCCAATCCATAACCCAAATACACAGCAGTTTCATCAATGTTCATGGCTTGGGCATTGAGCGCTACCTTGTTTTTTACCTCATCTCCACCTAAAGATAGCTTGAAAGTAACGGGTGGCGATGTTTTTTGAAGGGGAACTTTCTGGTAGTAATCCCCTGTTTTTGGATTGGGCTTTACACCATAGGTTCGGAACATATTGGCGAGGTAAGAAGCCGCTATTTTGTTTTCCGGCGTTCCCGTTTCCCTACCTTTCAACAAATCATCGGCCAGGAAATAAATATGGCCTTCGATTTCACTCTTGTCTACCGTTGCCATTACTAATTCCTTATCCGATTGCGAAAAACCAGTTAGGGAACATACGAATGCTAAAAGAAAAAGGATTTTTGATTTCATGAGGTATCTTTTTGATTGATGCGAATAAAGATACCCAATTTAGGAAATCATTATCAGAAAATAATCCTAAAAGAAAAATTAGGAGTGAACCCCAAGGCGAATTCATCCACCTCTTCAATCTGCATATCATCGTCTATGAGAAAGAAGTGATTCACCACATTGTCTGTATCTAGCAGATTCCAGATAGACGCTCCTATGAAGGCATTAAGTGAATTACTTAATTTAAATTCATAAGTACCCGATACATCTACCCGAAGGTAATCTTTAATATTGGCTCCGTTGGGTCGTTGAAAATTCAGTTCGCCATCCACTATTTCTTCACCTTCCACCAAAAGGGTAGTGGGTTTTCCGGTATGCCAGTTAAATCCACCGGATAAGTTGAAGTTTTTGAAATTATAATTTATACCGTACGTAAAAGTGTGCATTATGTCCAGGTTATTGGGGAATTGAGACGGAATCAATTCCTCGAATTCATAATCGTTTTTTGCATACGAATAACTTAACCACGTTGATATGTTTTTGAAATTCTTGTTCACCAAAAAATCTATTCCCCAAGCATTGTAACTACCATAAGTACGCTCATTGACAAATTGATTTTGGAATCCTTGACTCTGGGTGGTGATACCATCTACCTTTTTTAAATACGGCTCGGCATTCACGAGCCATCCCTTCCTGCTAAAGGTAAGACCGGCCGAGGCTTGCTGACTTTTAATGATCGGAATCTGTCCTGGACGAGACAATACCCACCGACGGTTGTCAACTCCCAAGAAATCATTCTGAAAGTCAATGATCTGGGAGGTGGTTTGGCTTTTGAGTTCTCCAAGGAGTTCTACGGTAAAATAATTGAGGAATCGATGGCTAAAGCTTAAACGCGGTTCCCATAACAATTCATTGAACTTTCCAACATGGTTCAGACGAAGGCCGGCATTGATCGACGTATTGGGCAAAGGTTGTATACTGGTTTCAGCAAAGAAACTTTGGGTTCGGATAACCTGTTTATCCGTTCGTTCGAAGAATGGATTATTAATCTGCTCAAAATTGGTGATCCCCGTTTCATTGAATTGATACCCAACCCGTCCCAATATTTTATCGGAAAATTGATGGCTCGTGGTAAGCCTCACTCCCGATTCGAGCACGTCATTTTCCTGAAAGAGACGCTGGTTGTTCACCACATCCTGATTAGATGCCTGCAGCTCATATGCGGTTCCGTAGAATTGCAAATCGGTACTCCAGCGATCATTCCATTGCCTTTTGTAATAAAATCCGCCCGAAACATTGTTTTGCACCAGATCGCTTCGCAATGATTGAAATTCCCCTTCAACCTGCGCATTTTCCAAGAACTCCAGTTCATTGGCCAAAACCATAAAATTAAAGCGGAACAGATCTTTGTCATTGGGTCGCAAAAGGACTCGAAAACTAGTATCCAAAAAACTGAAATCATCATCACTGGTGGGCAATACATTCCCGCCCGTGGTGGTGACTTCGGTATTTTGAAAAGCACGATCGAAATAAGCGGTATAGGTAGGTGTTTCCAGAATATTGTTGATGCTCTTACGCCCAGCGACTTGAATGGAGCCAATTTTACCAAGAGGAATATCCACAAAAGCATCGGCGCTCAAGAGGTTCAGTCCAAGACTACCGCGAAATTCGGAATTGATTTCTGCGTCGCCTTCCATCGCTATTACCCCCGATACGCCATCGCCATACATGGCTGAAGTTCCATTTCGCGTTACGGTAACTTTTTCGGTAAGGAACGGATTAAAGGCAGATATAAGCCCAAAGAAATGACCACTTTGGTACATTTTAATACCATCCCACAGGATGAGGTTCTGATCGTTGGTACCGCCACGTATGTTGAGAAATGAAACCGTTTCGTTCACACTTTGAATTCCTGGAAGTGCCTGTATCGTTAATAATACATCCGGTTCTATAAGTCCCGGTAGAATATCGAATTCATTGTAGTTAACCGCTAGGGCACCGTCCTTATTTTTAGAAATACCTTTGGCGAAGTAATTGGTTAAGTTCACCGTGTTTAGTACTTCTATTTTCGGCGATAAATACAATTGCTTACACGGGGTTTTTGTAAGCTCATTGGCGACATACATGCCGCGTTCATAACCTGTGTATTGCAAAGAGATTGCATCATCTTCAGATAGTACCATGATGGTAAAAGAGCCATCATTAGTCGTTAATATTTGCTGGTAGGGCGATAGGATTGCTACACTGGGAAAAGGCTGAAAGTTATTTTCATAATACACCTGGCCGCAAAGGCGAATAAGGTTCTCTTTTTCACTTATGGTCACTGTATTATCGGGTAGCACGGTGTATTGGAAAAGCGTGTTTTCTCCTAAATAATCCAAACTCCCCTCGATGGTTGTTAGTCCAGGGTCCACAATGTAGTGACTGGCTAAATTTTCGTCTTTAAAAGAGAAGGTATACGGAAAACGGGATTCCAGATTTTCTAAATAATCACGTAGCCCAATAGGGTCTTGTGCGAGGACAAAACTGGATATAAGAAGTGTGAAAAGTAAGGTTAACTTTTTGGGTTGGATCACAGCTAGTTGGATTTAAGCACCACATTCTTTCCTTCCAAATCGTATGACAAGTTAAGGGGAATTGTGATAGCTTCCAAAGCTGTCTCCAAATTTTCATGTGTGAAACTTCCCGTGTACACGGTGTTTCTATCAATGGGGTTCAAGGTTACCTTAATGTCGTATTGTCTTTCCAATTCGTTAATAACCTCGTAAAAAGGAACACTCTTAAAGATGGTCTTAGCATTGACCCAAGAGGGTTCACTTTGTGTAGTACTGCTGTTGAATTCCTTTCCATTAAATATCTTAAAACTCTGTCCAGCAGGTAATTGATTCATTTTATCATTAGCCCATATCTGGACCAACCCTTCGTAACAAGTAACTTCAAAATAGTCGCTTCTTGCATTTATAGTAAACTCGGTGCCCAAAACAGAAACGATACCATGCTCGGTAAGAATAACCAAATCTGAACCTTTCGGTGTTTTGAAGTAGGCTTCTCCTTGTAATTTTATTTCACCTGCATCCCAATCGTCTTCATCGAAATAAATGGAAGAACCTGCATTGAGGACCACCTCAGTATTGTCTGGCAGTGTAAATTCAATATGCTGACTGTTTTCTGCTATGTAATTACCTTCTTTTACATTAAACAAGAAAGCATAATAAAGACCGAAGCAAACTACCACCGCCGCAGCGATACCACTTACATAACGGAGCCATGAAGTTTTATTGGGGGCTTGATACTTTTCTTGCTGAATTTGTTCGAAAACGCGGTTTTCATCAAAGGATGGAGCAGCGAATTTCTGAGCTGCTTCATCTATTTTCATAAAAGCACTAGAGGCGTCCAATTTCTTGAACGCCTTTAGCTCTTCTTCATTAAGGTTGTTATCCAACCACTTAATAATTAAATCTTCCTTTTTCATGTCAATTCACTAATAAAACAACTGAACGTAAAAAATTCCTACCTCAAAAACATTAAATTCCGTCAATTTCTTTTCTTAGATTGTCTAAAGCTGCGTAAATACGCTTCTCAACGGCTTTTCTACTTATTCCTAAAAGTTCTGCAATTTCCTTATGTCGCTTACCTTCCACACGGTTTAATAGGAAGGCTTCACGCTGTCCTTCGGATAATTTACTCAAGGCATTTTGAAACTTTTTCATATACTCTTTTTCTTCCAGAAGGAACTCAGGGTTCACATTTGTATGCTCTTTGGGCTTGTGTTCTTGATACTTCAACACCACCTTTTGATGTTTAATATCATTCAAGCTTAAATTGTTGGCAATTGTAAACAAAAAACTCTTGGCTTTTTCTGGTGGGGTTTCCTTGCAATGCTTCCACAATTTCACAAAGGCTTCCTGTACCTTATCTTCTGCTCCTATGCGCTCTCCGTAACGATAATAGATGAAATTATACAGGTCCTTGGACCATTTTTTGTATAATTGCGAAAACACCTGCTCGTTGCACACATTTTTAAAGAGCGGTTTAGCCATAAATATTGGAGGTATATGAATTGTGGTATCGAAAGTAGGAATTTTTACGGTTAAGTTGTTATATTAACAGTTGAAAAATGTTGTTATGAAAAATTATGTTTGGGTATTCGCTTTAATGTTGTTGGTTTCATGCCAAGAGGAAGAATTTCAGGTAATTGAAAGTCAGGATGAAGAACAGCAGTTGTCTCAGGACGATGAATTACTCAATTTGGTGAAGACGGTAGCGACCCATGACGGAACATTCGATGATGTAGTGGACGAATCTTCTTGCTTCAGTATTAACTTCCCGTATGACTGTACTGCCAATGGAGTGGAATATACAGTAAATAGTCCACAGGACCTGTTGCCTTTTACTATTTATGACGATCTTATCCCTAAATTTCCTGTTACGGTAACTTTTGCAGATTATCGGGAATTGGAAGTACCCACATATGCTGCACTTAAAAACTTGATAGCGCAATGCCAAAGTGGTGATATTTTCGATGAACGTATTACATGCGTAGATCTCGAATATCCGGTACAGCTTTCGGTTTATGATCCCGTAACCACCAATTTCGAAACGCTGACCTTCAATCACGATCGCGACACCTTTACAGGCATAGAGTTTCTTAATGAGGATTGGATTGCCAACATTAGCTATCCTATAACAATCATGTTAGAAAATGGTGGGGCTGTTGCCATCGAATCCAATGAGGAACTTAAACTTCAGATTCTGGCGCACATTCCGATTTGCGATTAATCTTTTCTTTCATTCCAAACTAAATAGGGTTTTGCTTTAAAGTAGTGATATCATTTTTTAAATTGCGCTACTTTCAAATGCATTATGAAAAAAAATAGCCTACTCTTTATCCTTGGTTTTGTATTGGTATCCTTGCTAGCGGGTTGCAGTGACGACGATACCTCCAATGGAGAAACCCCCAATAATTCTGAAACCATAGCCGATTACATAGCCAACAATGCAGAATTTACTTTGTTGAACGAAGCCATAATTCGTGTTGGTTTGGATACGTCCCTTGACGGAACGGATGCGTTTACGTTTTTCGCTCCCAATGATGAGGCGTTCCAGAATTTTTTAGAAGCTGGGGAATACGCCGATCTCGCCGAGGTGCCCATCGAAACCTTAAGACAAGTATTATTGAATCATTTGGTCGAAGGAAATAGGGGATCGACCAATCTGCAAGGGTTTATCAATACCTTTTCAGAATCGTTGGATAGAAAGTTAACAGTTTTTGCTTCCAATAACGGTGGTGTCATTCTAAATGGCAACACGAATGTTACCAATGCAGACATTGGAAGAAGCAATGGCGTAGTTCATGAAATTGATGCAGTTCTGGGATTATTGACGGTTAGCGATATGACACAGGCCAGTTTTGAGTTTTCCCTTTTCGAGGAATTGTTGGAAGTGGCTTCGGTGAATGCCAGCGATTATCAAGCAATACTGGCATTGGAAGAAATCACCTATACGGTTTTGATTCCTTCGAATCAGGCGTTTCAGGAAATGTTTTCCACTTTAGGCGTTTCTGGATTTAATGACATTCCCTCCAATGTACTTAGGGATATGGTAGATTACCATCTAGTCGTGGGAGAGAACTATCAAAGTTCCGATTTGGAGCAGGGACAGGCCCTTCCTACCAATGCAAAAGAAGATATTGTGGTTTCGATAGACGAGGCTGTTGCCTTTGTTGATGCTTCGGGAATTCCTGCGAGTGTAACAACTGCTAATATTCAGACCTTAAATGGAGTGATCCACAAACTGGACCGTGTACTATGGTCTCAAGATGTACAAGCCACCTTGGACCCAACCTTAACGCGCTGGGTCGCAGAAGATCCCGATTATTCCGTTCTGGAAACTGCTTTGGAGGTAACAGGATTGGATGCAGTTCTTAACGATAGAACTTCCAATTTCACCCTTTTGGCTCCCAATAATCCGGCGTTCAATGCCTTATTGGATGGTGAGGATGTAGATGACCTGCCAGTAGACGAACTTACAACATTGTTATTGAACCATGTGATCCTTGGGGAAGTTGCTTCTGGAGAATTGTCCAATGGGTATGTAAATACGGAAGCCACCTATGGCACAACCGATCACAAACTAAGCTTGTATGTGGATACCACGAATGGTGTTCTGTTTAACGGGATGTCCATGGTTTCTGAAGCCGATATTACGGTTGCCAACGGAATCATACACAAAGTAGATGCGGTCATCACCTTACCCACTTTGGTTACTTTCGCAACTGCGGATCCAAATCTTGCCACACTTACTGCGGCCTTAACCCGCGATGATCAGCCAGATTATGTGTCAACTTTAAGCACTGAAACAGGATCTGGAGATGCGCCATTCACAGTCTGGGCACCCGATAATGCGGCTTTCGATGCATTGCTTGTAGAACTTGATCTGGGAGATCTATCCGAAATTGACGGAGCTACATTAACTGCGACACTAAACACACATGTGGTGGCACAGACCAACCTCAGGGCGGAAGATTTGGTGAGCGGTCCACTTAGTACTTTAGGCGATGAAATTACCGTCGATGCTGATAATTCTACCCTTGTTGATGGAAATGGACGGGTAAGTAACATTCAGGAAGTCAATATTCAGGCAGCCAATGGCGTACTGCACGTGCTGGATACCGTGCTCTTGCCTCAGTAGCAACAAATACATTTTTTATATATAAAACGAAGCTCACTTTAAACAGTGAGCTTCTTGTTTGTCGGCTGGTTGCGAAACGTTAAAAAAGTAATAAAATATCCATTCCTGGTAGTAATTTTTAAAACAAGATTGTTTTACTATTAGAATCAAACCTTAAACAAATTGTAATGAAAAATTTTTTGAAAATAACAATGGTATTATTTGTAACCTTGGCATTTGTGTCCTGTAGTGATGACGATGACAATGGTAATGTCATGGACCCTCAAACGCAAACCATTGCGGATTTTGTGGCCGATAATGCCGATTACTCCTCATTGCTAGCTGCCTTAGATCGCGCTGGCTTAGTAAGTACTTTAGACGGAACCACAGATTTTACCGTTTTCGCCCCTAATAATGCGGCCTTCGATGCATTCCTTGCAGCAAATAATTTTGCTTCTTTGGACGAAGTGCCCGTAGACTTGTTAACTAATGTTTTGTTGAACCATGTGGTTTCAGGTACTGTTTTATCAACCCAATTAAATACTGGGTATATTACTACGTTGGGAGTTGCTATTAACGGTTCTAACTTGAGCATGTTCGTAGATACTTCTTCAGGGGTTACCCTAAATGGACAGTCTTCTGTTGCTACGGCGGATGTAGACGTGGATAATGGTGTAATTCATGCTGTAGATGCGGTAATTGGGTTACCCAATGTTGTCACTTTTGCTACAGCAGACGCTACATTCTCTACTTTGGTGACCGCATTAACACGTTCAGATCAGCCTGATTTTGTCGGGATATTAAGTACTCCTGATGGAACATCGCCAGCACCGTTCACCGTATTTGCCCCTACCAATGATGCATTCGGGGATTTATTGACGGAACTGGGTGCTAACAGTTTAGACGATATAGATACAGCAACACTCACTGCAACCTTGAATAATCACGTGATTGCAGAGAGCAATGTGCGTTCCACCGATTTAACCGATGGACCTGTAACGACATTGGGTGGAGATATTACCATAAGTGCCACGAATGGAACTATTACCGATACAAATGACAGGGTTAGCAATATTATCGTTGTAGATGTACAAGGAATCAATGGAGTGATTCACGCCATCGACAAAGTAATCTTACCTACTTTATAGTTAACTGGCTATAGAATAGTTTGGTTGTTTAGTTAGTTGTTAGGCCGCCCTGAAACATCTTGGTTCAGGGCGGTTTTTTTATGGAGCGTTCCAAGGCTCATAAATACTAAGGGTTTTTTCCAAATGTTCAGAATTGGGAAATTGAATCTGCATGGATCGGACCAATGATTTTCCAGTTATACAACCTGATTGTTCATTCTGGCATTGGTAGCTATAAGCGACTGCCAACCAATAATATCCCGTGTAATCATTGGGATATAACTCGATCGCTTTCTTGTATTGAAAAGTAGCATTGTGGTACCTTCCTCGTTCCAGCCAAGAGTCTCCATCGGCCAAATAGAAATGGAAAAGGTCAATTTTCAGTTTTTTTTGTTGGGCCTCATCAACCACAGGGCCAAAGGAAGAGGGAAATCCAAATTCGAAATCCTTGAAGGTGGTAAGCAATAGTATTACGGCAATGGGAAATACAATGGCAAGGTACCATCCTATACGCTTTCTTCGCTTTCGATTCTGAATTTTGAGGGCTTCCCGTATTTCCTGCCGTTGTGCTTCGGAAATAGGTTCTGAGTTAATGCCTCTATGTTGAGCAGTATTTCCATTATCAGCCGGAACGTCTTCAGAGGTACGAAGCTTCTTTATTAGTTTCGCATAGTTCCGGGGAGAAAGCCCCATGTTATTTGCTGATTCGAAGGCATTCATAGTAATATATGTGTCGTAAAAACTAATGAATTGTTACCCTTTGACACTCCCCCTTCAATTTGTATCTTTGCGGTTCTTAAAAATGGAAGCAAGCATATGTTCGATAATTTAAGCGATAAGCTAGACAAAGCACTTCATGTCCTAAAAGGACATGGAAGTATTACTGAAGTAAACGTTGCCGAGACCCTTAAGGAGGTTAGGCGTGCGTTGCTGGATGCCGATGTTAATTTCAAGATTGCCAAGGAGTTCACCAATCGTGTTAAGGAGAAGGCGCTGGGGCAAAACGTATTAACGACCCTTCAGCCGGGTCAGCTAATGGTAAAAATCGTTAAGGATGAGCTTACCGAATTAATGGGTGGTGATACCGAGGGTATTAACCTTAGCGGTACTCCAACCATCATTCTAATGTCTGGTTTGCAGGGTAGTGGTAAAACGACCTTTTCTGGAAAGCTTGCGAATTTCCTGAAATCGAAAAAGACCAAAAAGCCTTTATTGGTAGCATGTGACGTATATCGACCTGCTGCGATTAATCAGCTTCATGTAGTGGGAGATCAGCTTAAGGTTGATGTATATAGTGAGGAAGGGAATATGGATCCTGTGGCCATTGCCAAAAACGCAATTGCCCATGCCAAGCAGCATGGACACAATGTGGTGATTGTGGATACCGCTGGACGTTTGGCTGTAGACGAAGAGATGATGACCGAAATTGCCAACATTCACAGTGCCATTTCGCCACAGGAAACGCTTTTTGTCGTAGACGCCATGACTGGTCAGGATGCAGTGAATACGGCCAAGGCCTTTAATGATCGTCTTAATTTTGATGGGGTAGTGCTTACCAAATTGGATGGTGATACCCGAGGGGGTGCTGCCATTTCCATTAAAAGTGTGGTAAACAAGCCCATTAAGTTTATCGGTACCGGTGAGAAGATGGATGCGATCGACGTATTCCACCCTTCCCGTATGGCCGATCGTATCTTGGGGATGGGAGATGTTGTTTCCCTTGTAGAAAGAGCCCAAGAACAATTTGATGAAGAAGAAGCAAGAAAGCTTCAGAAAAAAATAGCGAAGAACCAGTTTGGTTTTGATGATTTCCTAAAACAGATCCAACAGGTAAAGAAGATGGGAAGTATGAAAGATCTCGTTGGAATGATTCCAGGAGCTGGTAAGGCATTAAAGGGAATGGATATCGACGATGACGCCTTTAAGCATATTGAAGCCATCATCCATTCCATGACGCCTGGAGAAAGAAGTAAGCCCGCTACGATCAATGCTAGTAGAAAGAAGCGTATTGCTAAGGGAAGTGGAACCTCGGTTCAGCAGGTAAATCAGTTGTTGAAGCAATTCGACCAAATGAGCAAAATGATGAAGATGATGCAAGGTGGTAAGGGAAGGCAGATGATGCAGATGATGGGGAAAATGCGTTAATGTTAGTTTAAATTTAATTCACATACGATTATGACGCTACTGGATGGCAAAAAAACCTCGAACGATATTAAGGATGAAATAGCCTTGGAAGTACAAGCCATGAAAGAGCGGGGTGAAAAAGTCCCTCATTTGGCAGCTGTACTTGTTGGGGAAGATGGAGCTAGTCTAACGTATGTAGGAAGTAAGGTTAGGGCATGTGAGCGTGTAGGCTTTGAATCTACCCTAGTAAAAATGCCAGCATCAACTTCGGAAGAAGAACTTCTGGCCAAGGTCAAGGAATTGAACGAAAATGATGCAATAGATGGATATATTGTGCAATTACCATTGCCAAAGCACATCGATGAACAAAAAGTATTATTGGCTGTCGATTCAGAGAAAGATGTAGACGGTTTCCATCCGGAAAACTTCGGAAAAATGGCATTGGATATGCCAGCATTCATTCCGGCCACTCCTTATGGTATTATGGAACTACTGGATCGTTACGACGTGGATACACAAGGTAAAAATACAGTGGTCATAGGAAGAAGTCATATCGTAGGACGTCCCATGAGTATTTTGATGAGCCGTAAAGGCAATCCTGGGAATAGTACAGTAACATTAACCCATAGCAGAACTCAGAACATTGAAGAATTCACCAAAGAAGCAGATATTATTATTTCTGCTCTTGGGGTGCCAGAATTCCTAAAGGCCGATATGGTCAAGGAAGGCGTTACTGTAATTGATGTGGGAATTACGCGTGTCCCCGATGAATCGCATCCTAAAGGATATGTGATCAAGGGAGATGTGGATTTTGAAAATGTGAGTGCCAAAGCCTCTTTCATTACACCTGTTCCCGGTGGGGTTGGCCCCATGACGATTGCTATGTTACTTAAAAACACATTATTGGCCAGAAAAGTGAGACAATAACAGCTGGCACAAAATAGGAAACCATAGAAAATCCCTTTCGCATTATGAAAGGGATTTTTATGTACGGTTTATTCAGATTTTAGATCAAGAATGATCATGGAAAACCTACCTATTAAAAAGGTAACCAAGCCAAATACTGTGGTGAGTAGTGCCACCTTTAATCCACCTGCCATCATAGGCTGGGAAACAGCACCTGAGGCATCTATAGAATCAAAGGCTGAGATAAGCCCAATAGACGAACCCAGAAATCCCCAAACCATCCCAAAAAGACTTAAATGACCTATGAGTCTTGAAGTTCTTTCTTTATTCTTTTTTAGAACCATTGTGTAAATGAGCAGTCCGATGATGAAAAAGATGATAAGTACCAGCGGTACCATAAAAACAGGTCCCCCTTCATTAATGCGATCAAATAATTGTGACATAGTGATAAAATTAAAGATTATTTTTCATCAAAACTAAGTGGAGCTGTTGTTCAAAAAAGTTTAATGCGACGAACTGCCTGTATTGTGCCTATTATAGCAGGTAAGATCGGTTTGGTGACACACATTATGGTTCACTAAGTATTTCGTCTTTCAAATTCGGTTATCCATCTCAAAAAATGGGTCGGCAAACAAAATTTATGCACTTTTGTGGAATGCGCGAAAAATTGATCGGCTTTCTAAAAGTGCTGCCCCTTCATTTGTTTTTTTGGTTTTTGGTGTGGCTCTTTTTTATTTACTTTTTTAGTTATGGAACCGAAGACTGGCAGTTTGTTTTTCGTTTTTCCACGACGATGCTTCCCGTTACGGCAGCGGTCTCCTATTTGTTTGCCTATTATATAATTCCCAATTATCTCATACCTAGAAAACACGGCCTGTTTTTTCTATATACCCTCTACGCCGTTATCATTTCTATATTTCTTATACTGTTGCTAACCTTTATCAACTTCATATTCCTGTTTAATTTCAATATTAATCAGATGCCCCCTTTAACGAGAAACGTTTCGTTCATTTTCATTTTGGTGTATTTGGTGGTCACCATCGTCTCATTGCTGGCCTTGCTGCAGCATAGCTATCGAACCACTCAATTGAACAATGAATTGGCTACGAAATTGTTGGAAGGCAAGTTGCAGCTTAAACAAAAAGAGCTGTTTTACCTAAAGCAACAGATTCATCCTCATTTCCTATTCAATACGCTAAATACAGTGTATGGGTTTGCACTTAAGGGATCCAAGGAAACCCCTAATATTATTCTGAAATTGTCGAATCTATTGGATTATATTCTGAATCAGATCGATAAACCACTCGTGCCCTTAGTGGAGGAAGTGAAATACATAAAGTCTTATATTGGATTGGAACAAGTGCGTTTTCAGGATACGCTCCACGTGGTTTTTGATATTAACATTCAAGGGGAAGCCCAAATACCTCCCATGATACTTATGCCATTTGTGGAAAATGCATTTAAACATGGGGCGAAAGTGGATGGCAAATTGCATGTGATTATTTCATTGAAAGCAGATACGCATGCGATGCAATTCAATATAAAAAACACTACGGCACCATCCGGCACAGTTGAAAGTGGACATGGTTTGGGGATTAAGAACAGCAAAGAACGATTGGAAGCATTGTTTCCAGAAGGGCATACCATGAAAATTGAAACCGGGGATTGGTATGATGTCGCATTGACCATTGATTTTGAAAGCTATGAGAAAAACCTATAATGTAATCATTGTGGACGACGAGCCTGTTGCTCGTGAAATTCTGGAAAGCCATCTGTCCCATTTGGATCATATGAGTGTGATTAAAAGCTGTCAGAATGCCACAGAGGCTTTTTCGGCTATCCACGAAAATTCGATCGATTTAATTTTTCTCGACATCAATATGCCCGAAGTTGATGGGATTATGTTTGCCAACGCTATCCAAGGTAAAATAGATGTCATTTTCACAACGGCATACCGGGATTATGCAGTTGAGGGTTTTAATCTAAATGCTATCGACTATTTGCTCAAGCCCATTTCTTTGGATCGATTCATGAAGGCAGTTCAAAAGTTTGTTGATTCCAAAACGGAGTCTAGTGCCGATCCCCCTAAGAACTTCACCTTTTTTCGTATCGATCGCCAGATGAAGAAAGTAGAATTTTCGGCCTTAACCCATATCGAAAGTTACGGCGACTATGTGAAGCTACATACTACCAATGAAGTTCTTGTTACTAGAGAAACCCTGAGCCATGTAATGAATAAACTACCCAAAGATTCCTTTGTACGTGTTCATCGCTCCTTTGTAGTTTCCATAGGGAAAATCCATAGTTACACACCTGAAACGATAACTATAGCGAGGATTGCCATTCCCATAAGCCGAAGTTATCGGGACGAGGTTATGGAGCGATTGAGGGGAGTTTAATTCAGCCTGCAGTTTGGCCGAGATACTCTTTTCGGTAAATACTCAATAGGACTAAAAATAAACTGATTAATAAGGGGCCAAAAATAAGCCCGATGAAACCAAACAACGGAACGCCGACAATGACCCCAACCAAAGTGATGAGTGGATGTACATTATCCAGTTTTTTGAGCACATAAAGTCTAATGATATTGTCGGCAGAGCCTACCACTACCAATCCATAGATTAGGATTCCCCATGCCTGAAAGGTATTGCCCGTAGAAAGCTCCAAGATAAAAACTGGAATGATTCCTATGAGCGTTCCTACAAAGGGTATCATAGAACCTACGGCTACAATGATAAACCAAAAGAAGGGATCTTCAACCCCAAATATCAGAAAACCAATTAAGGCAACAATTCCTTGTACAATCGCCACCAAAGGAATACCTAAGGCGTTAGATCGAACCATGGCCAAGATCTCTTTTCCTATCACGCGTAGGTTTTCCTTGCGCACTGGGACATAATCCCCGACGGAGTCTGTGATCATTCTTCGATCGGTAAACATGTAGAACAATATGAAATACATAAGCCCTACTGCAATAAATACATTGAAAGTACTTCCGGCAAAACTCTGTAGGTTGTTCGAGAGCCAACTTGATATGGCTCCCACATCTATTTCTGAAGCCAAGTCATAACCAAATTGCTGCTCCCATTCCCCCAGTTGTGTTTTGAGGGCTGTGACTACTTTTTCTGAGTTTTGCACGGCATTTCCAATTTTGTTTCCTAGCATCAAAATAACCCCTGAAACTGGGAGTAAGATTCCAACAAAGGAGAGTACACAGAGCAATGCAGCTGCGAGATTTGGGTTCCATCCCTTGCGAACCAATCGAATCATCCAACCTCTCATGAGCACATAAATGGTAATGGCCCCCAAGACTCCTGAAAAGTAAGGTAGGAGTTCCCGAAAAATAAGACCACCCATAATGAGGATGATAAGAAGAATGAAAATCTGTCGAATTACGTTCTGCGAGATGGTTTTCATAGTGGTTATTTGGCGAATAGTTGATCTATATTTTTGAATGCCTTAAATTCTAAAGCATTGCCGGCAGGATCCTTAAAAAACATGGTGGCTTGCTCTCCCACTTGACCCTCGAACCGTATATAGGGCTCAATGATGAAGGAAATGTTACAAGTTTCCAATTTTTTAGCCAATTCCCAAAATTGATCCATAGAAAGTACGACCCCAAAATGCGGAACAGGTACCTCCTTGCCATCAACGGGGTTACTATGGCCATTGTTTTTAGAAGATTCCTTGTAATGAATCACCAGTTGATGGCCGTAAAAATTGAAATCAACCCAGTGATCGCTACTTCTGCCCTCTTCACATCCTAATACCTCTCGGTAAAAAGTGCGATTAGCTGGAATGTCGTCTACGGGAATGGCCAAATGAAAGGGGGAAAGCATCATAAACTAATGTTTCCCCTAAGATACTACTTATTTTAAAGTGCCTTATTCTTCGGGTTCTTTGCCAGAACAGGAGATTTCCCAGGTAGGATAGATGATTTTTTCGGTAAGGTCTACCCACTCGCCTTTCCATTCAAATCCATCTTCTTTGATCGCACTAAAAGTAATACGATAGTATCCGTCCATCCCATTGGGTGCGCGTTGTTCCTTGTACAACACCATGCTATCCCCTTGTTTGGTTCCAGACCAAGCTGGTAACGTTGGTGTTGGCAGTACATTAGAATAATAGTGTACGTACCATTTGCTGCTGTCGGCAATAAATTGCCTAATACTGCCGCCATGCGAACCATCTGCTTTAATGGCTTCGTCCTGAACTGCCGTTCCGTTTAAGATGTATTTAAAAACCCATTTCATGTCCTGGGTAGTTTGCCATGACCCATCAGGATTTCTCTGGGTAGACTTGCAGGTATTGGTTCCAATTAAGTGGGCATAGTCTGCCGTTTCCTTAGGGGCTTCTGGGTTTAATCTGCCGTATGGATATTCCTTAGAAGCGCCATATTCATTTTGTGTAAAACAAGAAAGTGCTACACATAATAGTAGGGTGGTTAATTGATATTTCATACTGGTGATTTTTTAAGCCCTGTCCAATGCCACTTGAACAGGACTGTTGTTCGTTATTGTGTCACTATGATCTTTTGGGTGGCCAATTTCCCGTTTTCCCCATGTGCGCGAATAAAATAGGTTCCTGAGGTATGGGCACTTAAATCCAAAACATGGGATTCCTCGGTAGAAAAGGATACAATCTTCCTTCCTAAGGTATCGAATATTTCAAGAAGTGGGTACTTCGAGCTTAACTCTTGGTTGAGGTAGAATTTTGTTCCCAAAGTAGGGGTAACGAATACCTCCTGAAGGGCATTGTCACTTACGCCTGCGATGGCGACATTAATCGCCCTAATAAAATTGGGTGCTCCCAAAAGACCACCATCATCCCATCTTCCGATTGGGTTTCCATTGGAGTCGAACTCACTTATTTTATTGGCACCCCTTTCACAGATCAGAATGTTACCATTGGGTAGAAAGGCATGACCTTCAGGGTTCACCACATCTATAATGAAATCGTCGATATAGTCTCCATTGCTATCATAGCGCATTATTTTGCCCAAGGAGTAATCCTGAACAAAGAAATCGCCGTTGTCGTCAAACCAAATGGAAGCGGGACTCTCTAAAATTAAGCTATCCACAAAGATACCTGCGGCATTACCATCGGTATCAAAACGTCTTACGGTTCCGCTTCCGGGTGTAATGCCAAAAAGGGAAATGTAAAGGAAGTTGTTTTCGTCCCAAGTAAGACCTAACCCTTGGGGTGCCGATGGGGTAAAGTCTCCCAAATAGGTGCCATCGGGATCAAAACTCACAATTCTCGATGTGGCGGCGGTAGTTCCCCATTGAGTAACATAAAGGTTGCCGTCTGGCCCCCATTCCATTTTAGAGGGACTGGTAAGATCGAAAGTGCTATCGCTCCAATCCCCGAGGTATTCCCCAGTATCGACATCGTAACTCTTAATCTGAGGATTGTTGGTTCCGGTCACCAAAAAAAAGTCGTCTGGATGCAGGACCATATCCTGTGGATTACTAAGTCCCCCAGCGTCGGCTGCGATGAACTCTTCGATGTATGTGCCGTCTTCCTGATACTCATTTACTGCATTGAATACACGATTGCAGGCAAAGTATCGAATGTCCTGTGCAAAAAGGGACAATGATGAAAAAAATAAGCAAAATGCTAAAAGTGTTTTAGTGGTTCTCATAAGTCAATTTTTAATGATTACCAGATAAAGCACGGAATTGCTTTTTTGAAATCCGAGGGTATTGCAGAGAGCAGGAAATGTTTTGCAGTTGAATAAAGAAACACCGATCGGCAACCGTGCAGGTTGCAGTAAACGGTAAAAATTCTGCAGTAAACGAAGACGTTGGGTTCTAGGAAATAAAGTCCATCACGGTTCTCAGGTTACTTTTAGAAACGGGAACTTCGGCCTTGTTGCTCAAAATCAATTTCGCAGTGGTTGCGGTATTGAGTTCTTTGGCCATTTTCATGTTCACGATGGCTTTTCTATGAACCCGAAGATACCCATTGGGCAATTTGGTTTCCAAAGTTTTCAAACTACTTCGCATGGTATAAGTTGAACCATCCTGTAAATGTACTTTCACGCAGTAGTCATCGGCTTCAATCCAGAGAATATCTTCAATTGGAATGATTTTTCGCTTGTTTCCGATTTTGATATTCAGAATAGTGGTTTGATCATTGATTTCATTTTTCAGCGAATTGTACAATTGAAGATTCACCTCTTTTAATTCTGAAAGTTCCTGTACTTGAATCTGAAGTTGCGCATTCAAAAAGAACAAATGGAAAATGATGGCCAGTGCACTATACCCCAACACAAAAATGGGTCCCTTTTGATAGGTATAAAATGGCATGAATTCTTCCCAAAAGGGAGTAAGGGTAAAGGTCATTTCACTTCGAAAAATTTGGACAATAGAAATGGTGACGAGATCAATAAAAGTGAGCAAAAGAATGAAAAGAGCAAACCGAACCAAATAGGAGAGTTGTAAGGGCGTTTCGGAAAAATTCCTTTTCGAATACCAAAAAAGTACGATCCCGAAAGACATCCAAATTACCCATTGAAATGACTGGCTTTTCAGCACATCGAAAAAGGTAATGTTCGGTACAATATTGTAACGTCTTATAAAATACAACTGCTGTAGGGTTTCGAAAGTAATGGCAATAATGAGCAATGAAATTATAACAATTACTATTTTTTTGGAATTGGAAATGTTCATAACACGATCAATTTTTTATAAAGAAAAAAGCCTCCCATTGGGAGGCTTCGTTTATTCTTCTGCTTGCGTTTCGGTTTCTTTTTTTTCTTCGACCTCTTCATCCCAGCCTATCATAAAGTATTTAAACTTGGCACTATCCGGTATTTGGGTCAGTTCTATTTTCCTGTCCATGGTATAGCGAACATTTTCGGGTAGCTCCCGTTTATCTATGGTGATGAAAATGTCGCTGTCCTTTAGGAATACTACTACTGCCTTTAGTGTGGTCTCTACACTTTCAATTTCGTAGTTTGTCTTCAGGTCTCCAAAAGTACTATTAATGTTAAGTCCCTTGTCGGTAGCAAAGCGTTCATCGAAAATCTGTACATTGGCAATTCCCGAATTGGGATCGGTTTCCGAATGGGGGGAAATCATCAATAATTTCTTCCCGGTTTTTTCATAGATTTCAACCTCACCTTGGGTGCCCAAGGCATCCTTAACCGGATTAAGCCAAACCAAAGAATCCAATGTAAAGATGGAATCTATCTGCTTCATGGAGGCAGCCTTGGTTAGATTTCCAATTTCACCATTTTGAATAAGGTATGGATCTTTTTCGGTACCACATTGTACAAATAACATCGCCACTAGGGCTCCTAACAACAAAGTTTTTTTCATTCTATTATTTCTGTAATTGTATTGTTTATTTAATCATTTTGGAAAGGATTCCCAGTACACTTCGTATCACGGTAGGACTGGTTAACACCTTTTCTAAGGGGCTTCGGGTTGAGCGTCTACTTCTTGAAGAAGTCCTCCTGCTTGAAGAACGCTTGGTCGATTCGCGTTCTTTGCGAGCCTTTTCCTTAGCCTCTTCCTCATTGGCTTTTTCAATTTTCTCGTTCAGCAATTCATAGGCGCTTTCACGATCTACTTCCTTGTTGTATTTTTTGATGAGTTTGGATCCTTCCAAAAGGTCTTCCAATTCATCGTCTTCCAGTACATCCATTCGGCTCATGGGAGCACGCAGTAAGGTAGCTGCTAAGGGTGTTGGGATACCTTTTTCATTTAAGGCAGAAACAAGGGCTTCTCCAATCCCCAAAGATGTAAGTACTTCATCGGTCTTGTAATAATCGGAAAGCGGATAGTTTTCTGCCGTAAGCTTGATGGCTTTTCTGTCTTTGGCGGTAAAGGCCCGAAGTGCATGTTGCACCTTTAGTCCCAACTGACTTAGAACCGCATCGGGTACATCGGTAGGATTCTGGGTAACAAAATACAGTCCCACGCCTTTGGAACGTATCAGTTTTACGATGGCCTCTATCTGATCCAATAGTGCATCACTGGCTTCCTTAAAGATGAGGTGGGCTTCATCTATAAAAATGATCAATTCTGGACGCCCGCTATCTCCTTGTTCCGGAAAGCTGGAATAGATTTCGGCGAGTAAGCAAAGCATAAAGGTGGAGAACAATTTAGGTCTATCCTGAATGTCTGTAAGCCGAACGATATTGATATATCCACGACCATTTTTATCCACCCTAAGAAGGTCGTCCGTGTCGAATGACTTTTCACCAAAAAAGAGATCACCCCCTTGTTGTTCCAATTCAACGATCTTACGAAGAATGGCTCCTGCCGAGGCTGGTGATATACGACCATATTCTTTGGCAATCTCTGCCTTACCCTCTTCCATGGCATATTGTAGAATTTTTTTGAAATCCTTTAAATCCAATAGTGGAAGCTTATTGTCGTCGCAGTATTTGAAAAGAATCGATATAATTCCTGCCTGGGTTTCGGAAACACCAAGAATTCTTGAAATCAACACAGGTCCAAATTCACTCACGGTAGCCCTTAATCTCACGCCGTTCTGTTGGGAGAGGGATAGGATTTCTACAGGGAAGTTTTTGGCTTCAAATGGAATTCCGATGGCTTCATGACGTTCATCGATTTTGGGGTGCCCGGGACTGGGCTGGGCAATTCCACTTAAGTCCCCTTTCATATCCATCAATAGCACGGGAACACCCGCATCGGATAGATTTTCGGCCAGGACTTGAAGCGTTTTTGTTTTACCGGTTCCTGTCGCACCTGCGATCAAGCCGTGACGGTTCATGGTTTTGAGCGGTACCTTCACCAAGGCATTGGTAACGGCAGTACCATCCAACATGGCCGCTCCCAAGGTTATGGATTCCCCTTTTGTGGAGTATCCCTCATTGATGTAATCGAAAAAAACGTTTTGATCGGACATCCTAAAAAATTTTGATAAAAATAGCAATTGTGCCGTTGCTACTGAAATAATACGTAATTTACTTTTTGATAAAACTAAAATATGAAATCCAAATATTTTCTTTTTCTAGGGCTATTCGGTTTGTTTCTAAGTTGTTCTGATGCCCAGAAAGAAGCAGTACCGCACACTTCGATTGCTTCTGAAGATACTGCACCTGTTTTTCACGCCTCCCATGAGCCAAAAAAGCAGCAAGCGCCTTTTAGCGATGTGGTTCAGGTGGGGAATACCTATTATTTGGCAGGACAAATTGGTATGGATCATACCACTCGTGAATTGGTAGATGGCGGTATTGAAGCGGAGACAAGGCAGACACTGGAAAATATTAAGGCCGTTCTAGAGCATCATGGACTGCAAATGACAGATGTTGTGAAGGCCATGGTAGTGCTGGATGATATTTCAGATTTTAGTGCATTCAATGCCATTTATACCCAGTATTTTCCACAAAAACCCGCTCGAACAACTTTTGCAGCGGAGGCATTGGCAAGGGGTGCCAAGATTGAAATTGAAGTAGTGGCCTTTAAACAAAACTAGCAGCGTCTAATTTGCTTTTTCAATGTAAAAGTTGGTCGATCCTACAGAGCGTAAAACTGCCGTATTTGTGTTACCTGCCTGCACTATTTGAACCTTGACAATGGCATTTGCCGTTACATTGATGACTTCGTTTAAGTGAAGTGAGCTTTCCTCATGACCGCTATTTCTTCTTATATATCCAGTGGAAGCGTAACTACCAATCCGTACATCGTCCACCGTAATGTAAATCTCCGGTGCTTTTCGGTTACTACTGGAATTGCTATCCACAGAAACATTCACATTGATCTTGTAGCGACCACCTTCGGTAACTTGAAGGGAGTTCGCTGTCACCAAGAAGAGCGATGTGTTGTCATTCCATTCTTCTATGCCAAAAACGGGTAAGTCAATGGCCGTAGCAGTATTGACGTTAGTACTAACATCGGTGTTCGAATATTTAGCAGATTGCGAAATATAGGAGGAAGATGCGCTTTCTGTATTAATCATATCCCAAATGGGTGCCCCAGCAGTACCCCGATTGTGCTCCAAAGTATTGGTGTCGCTATTGTAAATAATCAATCCGTAGGCTGGACTGGAGAGTGCATTGCGTTCTACTGTGGTTAAGCGAGGGAGTAGGACTCCTTGATCTTCTGAAAAAACTTCAAGTATCGCGCTATCATCTACGACAACAGTACCCAGTCCCACCTGAGCTGTTGTTTGTAATGCAACCAAAAGAAAAAATAGTTTGAATATCTTTTTCATTACATTATTTTTTCAACGTAAATATTGGTTGATCCAACAGATCGCAGGTTCACGGTATTACTATTGGCGGCCCTTACAATATTAATTGTCAATACTTCATTGGCAGTAACCTCAATAACTTCGCGGATGTGCAGGGAAGATTCCTCGTGGCCGCCATTACTGCGTATGTAGCCCGTGGAGCTGTAGGTGCCTACCTCGGTACCGTCTAATGCCAGACGTATTTCTGGAGCATTTCGATCGAAACCGCCTACATTGCTCAGGGATACGTTCACAATGATTTCATAACGTCCGGTTTCGGTAATAGTGACTTGATTACCAGACACATCATAAAGAGTTGCATTGTCGTTCCATTCCTGAGTGCCAAACACTGGTAGAGAAATCGCCGGGGTAACATTTACATCGGTAGACACATCGGTATTCGAATACTTCATGGAAGCTCCAGGAGCAGTCCCTGATGAGGTGAGGCTTAGAGCTCTCCAAATGGGTGTCGTTGGCGAATTGGAATTTAACTGAATCTCATCAGAATCGGTATTGTATACCATCAATCCATTTACGGGATTAGCAATGGCATCTCTTTCGGCGGTGGTCATTCTTGGAATAAGAACACCCTTGTCCGAAGCAGTAATATCTAAAATCGAAGAGGGATCGGGACTGGTAGTTCCGATTCCCACTTGGGCCAAACAATTCATTGTACCCAGGAAAAAGAGGAGTACATACTTCATTTTCATAAACTTTTTTTACAAGATACGCTGGAGTGTAGGAAAAATCCCCTGTTTAAAAGGTGTTTTCGATTTCCAGCACAAAAAAATTGATGACTAGCGAGGCGCTACGGAAAAACCATTGTTCAATGGGGTTAATGGCCCCTGTGATAGTGTGAATGTTCAATATATTTCTACCTTTGCAGCCTATGCGAGAAGAGATTCAAACGTTGGTTGATAAAGGTGAATTATTGCCCCTGATGGAGGAGTTTTATACCATCCAGGGAGAGGGATACCACAAGGGAACGGCAGCCTATTTTATCCGCGTTGGGGGATGTGATGTGGGCTGCCATTGGTGCGATGTGAAAGAAAGTTGGAATCCCAATGTACATCCGCCCACTGAAATTGAAGCCATTGCCAATAATGCGGCGAAATACTCCAAAACGATTGTCGTAACAGGGGGAGAGCCGCTAACGTGGGACATGGGGCCGCTAACCCAACTCCTGAAAGAAAAAGGACTGGATACCCACATAGAAACTTCTGGGGCCTATCCTTTGTCTGGAACTTGGGATTGGATTTGCTTGTCTCCCAAGAAAATGAAATTACCTGTTCCCGAAGTATATAAGGCGGCAGACGAGTTAAAGGTAATTGTCTACAACAAGGATGATTTCCGTTTTGCTGAAGAACAGGCTGCCAAGGTCTCTCCTGATTGTAAATTATACCTTCAACCGGAATGGAGCAAAAGGGAGAAGATGATCCCTCAAATTGTGGACTATGTTATGGAACACCCCAAATGGGTCGTGTCGCTTCAAACCCATAAGTATTTGAATATTCCTTAGATGAAGGAATCCCGTACCAAGTCGGATTACGTTCGGAGGATGGATCGGGTTTTTCATTACATTGATGAAAACCTATCGTCACCGCTTTCCTTAGATCTTGTTGCTGCCAAAGGGCACTTCTCACCTTTTCATTTTCATCGGGTGTTCAAAATCATCACAGGTGAAACTTTGAATTCATACATCATCCGACGTAGATTGGAAAAAGCGGCTATGTTACTTCTGCACAATACCGAATTGGGTATCGAAGCGATTTCCAGCCAGGTTGGATTTAATAGCCATGCTTCCTTCACTAGAGCGTTTAAAAGCAACTATGGAAAGAGTCCATCTCTCTTTCGCAAGAGCCATACGGGCAAAATTGGCAAGATTCGTAAAGTAGATAGCAAGATAGATCAAGAGTTTCCAAAATTCGAAAAATACATTTGTAGTGTTATGGATCTTAAAAATTGGATAGCTATGAATGCAAGTATTGAAATAAAGGAAGTGCCAGTAATGAAACTGGCCTATGTAACGAGTATTGGAATTCAAAATTTGGAAAACTCCTATGTCACATTAATGAAATGGGGCAGGCCGCTAGGTCTCATGAATGATGAGACCAAAATGATCACGGTCTATCACGATAGCTTTAAAGTTACTTCACCGCACAGGGTACGAATGAGTGCCTGTATGCTATTGGATGAAGAGATGGAAACCGAAGGGGAAATAGGATTTAAAGAACTGGAAGTTGGAAAGTGTATTGTAGCGCGTTTTGAAATTGGCTTGGATGAGTTTGAAAAATCTTGGACGGGATTGTTTGTTTGGATGAATGAACAAGGCTATGAGAAAGCCGATAGGGATCCATTTGGGATCTATCATAACGACTTCAATAAGCATCCTGAAAACATGTGTATCGTAGATCTTTGTATTCCTGTATTATAGCAAAAAGAAACCCCAAATTCCTAAATTGATAAGGTAGGAATTTGGGGTTGCCTTCAACTAAAAACAAGTTATTTGGTGAACGGAACCGTTACTCGGCAGTTGCCCCAAGCCAGGTTCATATCCACACCGTCGTCACCTTCAGAAAAGGCAATGGAGAAGGCTTCGATAGAATCGTCCGCATTGTTGGCTGGCACGCTTAGACGGGCCACGTCATTGGCTTCATTATAGAAGTACGATCCCCAAACATTGAGGTCTGTACTAATAATCGCCGTCCATTCTTCATCCCCAGGTATGGTGTAGAAGGTATATGTTCCAGCTTTCACTGTAGTATTCCCTAGTTTCATATCGGTGTACAAAGTAATTTCTGGAGCTTCGTTGGCACCAGTTCTCCAAACCTTTCCGTTGGGCGCTAACTTTCCTAGTTCGCGGCCTTTAAGTTGAGGTCTGCTGTATACGATTTTGATTAATTTTTCAGCATTTCTGTAGTCACTAGGATAGGCAGCGGCATCCATAGGGCTTACATCCAGTTTACTGAATTTCTGCGCTTGTGCGTCGTTACTGAAAACGAACATAAGCGTAAGTAATAGCGTAGTGATGAGTGTTGATTTTTTCATGAGATTATTTTTATGGATTAAAAGTAGTTGTTTTCCTTATGGTTAACTGATAATGTTATGTGAAATTTTTGTTGTTTAAATGAAAAAATTTGTGGTTTTCAGAACCGTTTATTTTAGTGTGTGGAAAGGTCAAAAAGCTTACGGTTTTCCTGAAAGTATTTTTTCACAAAAATTGTTAATAACTTAAGACGGGAAAAAGCTGAAAACTACTGATTTTATTGGGGATATCGTTATATTTGTTTGTTATTGAAAATTCGATATAAACAACCTATTTTTCTATGAGTGAAGAACAGAATAAAACCAATTATGGTGCCGACAATATTCAAGCGCTGGAAGGGATGGAGCATGTACGCATGCGACCCTCCATGTATATTGGTGATGTTGGGGTGCGCGGATTGCACCATTTGGTATACGAAGTTGTTGATAATTCCATCGATGAAGCCCTTGCAGGACATTGTGATACCATCGATGTTACCATCAATGAAGACGACTCGATTACAGTAAAAGATAATGGTCGGGGAATCCCGGTCGATATACATAAAAAAGAAGGTGTCTCCGCCCTGGAAGTGGTCATGACCAAAATCGGTGCTGGAGGTAAATTCGATAAAGATTCCTATAAAGTTTCTGGTGGACTTCACGGAGTTGGGGTAAGTTGTGTGAATGCACTCTCCGAACACCTCAAAGCCACCGTTCACCGTGATGGAAAGATATGGGAGCAGGAGTACGAACGTGGGAAAACACTTTATCCGGTGAAGCCTGTTGGGGAAACCGACTACCGTGGTACCATTGTTACATTCAAACCAGATGATCAGATTTTCAAGATCACTAGGGAATATAATTACGATACCTTGGCGAGTCGTTTACGTGAATTGGCCTATTTGAACAAAGGAATCACCATTACCCTTACCGATAAAAGACACAAGGAAGAAGGAGAATATGTAAACGAAACCTTCCATAGTGAAGAAGGACTGAAAGAGTTTATCCGTTTTCTGGATGGTAACCGAGAGCCCCTAATTGCAGATGTAATCGCAATGGAAGGGGAAAAGAACGGTACGCCCGTGGAAGTGGCCATGGTATACAATACTTCTTTCAATGAAAACCTTCACAGTTACGTAAATAACATTAATACACATGAAGGTGGGACGCACTTAAGTGGATTCCGAAGAGGATTAACCACTACCCTTAAGAAATATGCAGATGCTTCAGGAATGCTGGATAAGTTGAAGTTCGATATTTCCGGTGATGACTTCCGTGAAGGACTTACCGCCATTGTATCCGTAAAAGTAGCAGAGCCGCAATTCGAAGGGCAGACCAAAACCAAATTGGGGAACCGTGAGGTTACTTCAGCGGTGAGTCAGGCCGTTTCTGAAATGCTCGAGAACTACTTGGAAGAACATCCCAATGATGCTAAAACCATAGTGCAGAAGGTTATCTTGGCTGCACAGGCAAGACATGCCGCACGCAAGGCACGTGAGATGGTACAAAGAAAAACGGTGATGAGCGGTGGAGGCTTACCCGGAAAATTGAGCGATTGCTCAGAACAGGATCCTGAAAAATGTGAAGTATTCCTTGTAGAGGGAGATTCGGCAGGGGGAACCGCCAAACAGGGACGGGACCGTAACTTCCAAGCCATATTGCCGTTGCGTGGTAAAATTCTGAATGTAGAAAAGGCCATGCAACATAAGGTTTTCGAAAATGAAGAGATCAGAAATATTTTTACGGCCTTAGGGGTTACCATAGGGACAGAAGAAGATAGCAAGGCGCTCAACTTAGAGAAGTTGCGCTACCATAAAATTGTGATCATGTGTGATGCCGATGTCGATGGAAGCCACATTTCAACCTTGATCCTAACGTTTTTCTTCCGTTATATGAAAGATCTCATCGAAGCAGGGCACGTATACATTGCCACACCTCCGTTGTACCTAGTAAAGAAAGGAAGCAAAAAGGAATACGCTTGGGATGATGACCAACGTGATCTCATCAACCAGAAGTTTGGTGGATCGGCAGGTATTCAGCGATACAAGGGTCTTGGGGAGATGAACGCAGAACAATTGTGGGAAACAACCATGAATCCGGAGTTCCGAACTTTGCGTCAGGTAACCATCGATAATGGAACTGAAGCAGACCGTATTTTCTCTATGCTAATGGGTGACGAAGTTCCACCACGTAGGGAGTTTATCGAAAAGAATGCCGTTTACGCAAACATTGATGCGTAATTAAATACAGCTCAAATTAATAAAGCCCGATTTGAATAAAATCGGGCTTTTCTTTTTCCCGTTTCCGTGCAAAAAAATCCTTTAGAAATTGGTACTTTTGTACCGCTTTAAAATAATCTTACAAATTTGATCATATGAAAGTAACAGTAGTAGGTGCAGGAGCCGTGGGAGCCAGTTGTGCCGAGTACATTGCCATTAAGAATTTCGCTAGCGAAGTAGTATTGTTGGATATTAAAGAAGGTTATGCCGAAGGAAAGGCCATGGACCTAATGCAAACTGCTTCCCTAAATGGGTTCGATACCAAAATTACGGGTACCACAAACGACTATTCAAAAACAGCCGGAAGTGATATCTGTGTTATTACTTCGGGAATTCCAAGAAAACCTGGGATGACACGCGAGGAACTTATTGGTATCAATGCTGGAATCGTGAAATCCGTTTCTGCCAGTCTTATCGAGCACTCTCCAAATACGATCATGATCGTTGTAAGTAATCCAATGGATACCATGACGTATCTCGTGCACAAAACCACCGATCTTCCTAAAAACCGAATCATCGGTATGGGAGGTGCATTGGATAGCGCACGATTTAAGTATCGTTTGGCAGAAGCATTGGGAGCTCCCATTAGCGACGTAGACGGTATGGTAATAGGTGGGCACAGCGACAAAGGAATGGTTCCTTTAACGCGTTTGGCGACCCGAAATAGTGTGCCAGTAACTGCTTTTATTTCAGAAGAACGACTAAATCAAGTAAAAGAAGATACCAAGGTGGGTGGAGCAACACTTACCAAATTATTGGGAACTTCTGCATGGTACGCTCCGGGAGCAGCTGTTTCTGGATTGGTACAGGCGATTGCTTGCGATCAGAAGAAAATATACCCATGTTCTACGTATTTAGATGGTCAATATGGCTTAAACGATCTTTGTATCGGTGTTCCCGTGGTATTGGGAAGAAACGGAATTGAAGAAATCGTAGCATTGGAATTGAGCGATGCCGAAAAGGCACATATGCAAGAAAGTGCTGCAGGAGTAAGCAAAACCAATGGTTTGCTTGAATTGTAAGCCTTAAATCATATAACGATTGAATAGGAAATCCCGCCAAACGGCGGGATTTTTTATTATGCACTCCATTAAAGGAAAATTGTCGCCCTTCACTTAATAATTCGGCATATATTTACGTTCTGAATGAAAACCCATAATTTATTGCTGATGAAAATGATTAAATACGTAGTATTTGTATTCGCCTTGAGTATAAGCCTGTATTCCTGTAAATCCGATGATGGTGATGGCGGAGGCGGGGGAATGGCAGTTTGTGCCGAAGCCGATAACCAAACGGCCCAGGGAAACTTTAGAGGTGACCAATTTGTGACGCCCGGAGGAACCTATATCGCTGCTCCCGCAGGTGGAAACGGATTTATTTGCACGATTTATGTGAAGGATCCCACCAACACCGACTGTGTGTTCCCTACTTTCGATGGAACGCAGGACACCATTGTCTTTGCCATCGATGCCTTGGAGGAACAAACCTTAGTACTGTCTGAATTGGCCGGATCTGCCACGATGAATTTCAATCGGATCGAAAGTGGAACCACTACCGTGGAGCTAGCCACGTGTGGTGTGATCGAAATTACCTCGTATGATGCTGCGGCAGAAGAACTAAGCGGGACAGTTATTGCCGAAGGGCAATTGAATAGTGCTATTAACGGAAGTTTTGTGCTTTCATTATGTGTTTTTTAGTCGAGCATTTTCAAACAAATGGATACACGAGCCACCTTGGGGTGGCTTTTCTTTTTTAGGAATTTAACGAAGGAAAGGAAGATTGTCCTAAAGTAGAGACGGTTAAATGCCATAAAACAGTCTTAATTTTTTATATTTGGCGCATGAACTCAAAATGGTACTTAGGTACTCTTTTTATTGTCCTAGCTATCTTGGGTGTTGGTGTAAAAAAGACAACAACTCCCAATCAGGAGATTATTGTTCAGTTCGATAGTGAAGCTATCACCCTTACCGAAGCCCAAGGTGCAATTGCCCTTGTAAAGGAACAGCTAAAGCATGTTGGGGCGGAGAATATCCGGGTAAGCAAATCTGCTAATGGTACACTTAAGATTACGTACTTCAGCAAAGTGGATGTAGCCAGCATTCAGGAAATCCTTTCCCATGGCGAAAAACTGGAGCTGGGTTATACGTCGTATGCAGATAGTGAAGGGCATTCTGAGCTCCCTCTGGAATATGACTTACACAGTTACAAGCTCAATGTAAGCGAAATACAGAACAGCACCGAATTTACTTCAGACTTTAAAGGATATACTTTAGCGTTTGAATTAAAAACAAGTCATCGTAGATATATCGATGCCGATTTCCATTTCACCTTCTTGGAGATGGACAGGTACGAGATAAAAAGAACTGAAAACATTGCCTACCAGCAATACAGCTTAAAAGCACTTTTGGTAGACAATGGTTCCCACAACATTCCAGAAGTAAGGGCAGGCCCCTTAACCTAACCCTCTTTTCCTTGTATTCGCTGTTGATAATATGCAGCAGTGCATCTAAATCCATGCTTTTTCGTATGGAAGAAGGCTCCCAACTAGAGCCTATCAATTCATATTTAATCAAATATTAAAAATTGTCAGATCATTCGGTTAATTCTATATTTGCCGGGTTTAAAATTTGACGTAAAAAAAATAGAACAATGCAAAATAAAGGACTTGTAACTGTCTTTGCCATCGTTTTTGGTTTGGTGAGTTTGTACCAACTCTCCTATACCTACATTGCCAATAAAACTGAGGACAATGCAAAAACGTATGCGCAAAGCTTATTCGGTGCAGATCAGCCCGATGAACGAAGCGCTGCAGAAGCCAATTATTTGGATTCTGTGAACACGATCAATCAAATGTTTGGGATTGATTACAAAACTGCCAATGAAAAACAACTTAAAAAAGGTCTTGACCTAAAAGGAGGGGTAAACGTAATCCTTCAGATTTCTGTGAAGGATATCTTGATGGACTTGGCCAATGGTAGTAAAAATGAGAAGTTTCAACAAGCATTGGCAGATGCCGATGAACTTCAGAAAGATGCTCAGGAAACCTATGTGGAGTCTTTCTACCGTGCGTTTGAAGCATTGCCTGGAGATACAAGATTGGCTTCTCCAGAAATATTCTTCAACCGTGATCTTCAAGAAGACATTAAGAGCAGTGAAGTAAGTAACGATGAGGTTAAATCCGTAATTACCCGTAAGGTAGAAGAAGGGATTGCTTCTGCGTTCGAAGTACTTCGTAAGCGTACCGACCAGTTTGGGGTTACCCAACCTAATCTTCAGCGTTTAGGGTCTTCCGGTAGAATCTTGGTAGAATTACCAGGAGCAAAGGACGTGGATCGTGTAATTCGTTTGGTAGGTGAAAAAGCACAGTTGGAATTCTGGGAAGTAGTAAGTTACCAGAGTTTAGGTTCTTTCTTGAGCCAAGCCGATGCTAGAATTAGCCAAATGCTAACAGCCAACGATGAAAAAGAGGAGGCTACTGAAGTTGAAGATACTACCGAAACAGCGGATAGTGAGATCAACGATCTTTTAGATGGAGAAGAAGTTGCTGAAACAGATGATCCAGCGAAATTGAGTCCTATCGGATCCAGATCTGTAAATCCTGAAGACCCCATCGGGAATGTTGGAATGGGAATGTTCCGTCTTAGTGATACAACAGTCATTGGAGAATATCTTAGAATGCCAGAAGTACGTGCACTATTGTCCAACGATATGCGTTACACCAAATTTGTGTGGAGCAAGCCAGAGTTCAATGATGAAATTGGAGAGGAACTAACAGGATTATACGCTATTAAATCAAACCGTGACGATATTCCTCAATTGAATGGGGACGTTATTACCGATGCTGCACAGTCCTTCACCATGGGGAGCGATGTATCCGTAAACATGCAAATGAATGGTGCTGGAGCCAAAGTTTGGGAGAAAATGACCGAGTATGCGTATCAAAATGGAACCCAGATCGCCGTGGTGCTGGATGATATTGTATATTCTGCACCAGGTGTAAGCAACGGTAAGATTTCTGGAGGACGAAGTGAAATTACAGGTGACTTTACGATTAATGAAGCAGAAGATTTAGCCAACGTGCTACGTGCTGGTAAACTTCCTGCTTCCGCAGATATCATTCAAGCAGAAGTAGTAGGTCCTACTTTGGGTCAGGAAGCGATTAGCAGTGGTCTGCTTTCGTTCATTATCGCTTTGGCGATTGTATTGATTTGGATGATCTTCTACTACGGAAAGGCTGGAGCCTTTGCCGATGTTGCCTTGTTGGTGAACATTTTGTTCATCTTCGGAATGTTGGCAGGAATCCCTGGAGCCGTTCTTACCTTACCTGGAATTGCAGGTATCGTATTAACCATTGGTATTTCGGTGGATGCGAACGTGCTTATCTTTGAGCGTATACGAGAGGAATTGGCCAAAGGGAAATCGCAACGTGATTCTATCAATGATGGTTTCAGCAATGCCTTGTCTTCCATCTTGGATGCGAATATTACAACCGGTCTTACCGGTCTTATCCTATTGGTATTTGGTACAGGGCCTATTAAAGGTTTCGCGACGACCTTATTAATTGGTATTGCAACTTCTTTGTTTACAGCCATCTTCATCACAAGATTGTTCATCGATAGCTATACCAAGAACGGTAAATCACTTACCTGTTCCACACCAATGACCAAAAACTTCCTGAAGAATGTAAATGTTGATTTCCTTGGGAAGAGAAAAATGGCATATGTGATTTCAGGGATCTTGATTCTTGTAAGTTTAGGTTCACTATTTACAGTAGGTCTTAACCAAGGTATCGACTTCGTTGGAGGGCGTACCTACACCGTTCGTTTCGATAAGGACGTAGATGCTGTTGCGGTTCAAGATGATCTTGTGGCAGCCTTCGGAAGTGCCGAGGCGAAAACCTATGGAGGTGATAATCAGCTAAAGATTACGACCAAGTTTAAAGTAGATGAAACGGGAACTGCCGTTGATAAGGAAATCGAGACCACATTATATGAGGCTCTTGGATCTTACCTGCCTGCAGGAATGACCTACGATCAATTCGTAGCAGACGATGATAATAAAGTGGCAGGACGAATGGAATACTATAAAGTGAGTCCTACCATTGCAGATGATATCAAGAAATCATCGTTTTGGGCAGTATTGGGCTCCTTGGTAGTGGTGTTCTTGTATATCCTATTGCGATTTAGAAGATGGCAGTTTAGTTTGGGTGCAGTAGCGGCGGTATTCCACGATGTATTAATCGTGTTGGGTATCTTCTCGCTCACCTACAGATTCATGCCTTTCAATATGGAAATCGACCAGTCGTTCATTGCGGCGATCCTAACGGTAATTGGTTACTCCCTGAATGATACGGTGGTAGTTTTCGACCGTATCCGTGAATTCTTCAATGAGCACCAAAGCTGGAAGATGAATCGAATCATCAACTCTGCACTGAACAGTACCTTGAGTCGTACGTTGAATACCTCGATGACAACCTTGATAGTACTATTAACCATCTTCATTCTTGGAGCGGAATCCATTCGTGGATTGATCTTCGCCTTGATTATTGGGGTGTTAGTGGGTACCTATTCATCGCTGTTTATCGCAACGCCCGTATTCTACGATACCGTTAAGAAACGAGGAATCGACTTAAGCGATAAAAAAGAAGAAGAGGAAGAGGAAGCAGCCGCTGCCTAATTCTCGAAACCTTATAAATAAAAAAGGCCCCGTTAGACGGGGCCTTTTTTATATGATGAAATTGATTATTCAGGAATTCTTGTAAATTCAATTTTGTCGCCTTTCTCAAGGCCCCATTGATCGCTCAAGCCAGCATTAACCTCCAATACATATTGGGCAGGTCCGTTAGAAGGAAGTGAAGTCGGATCCAAGGGTTGTGCATTTTTGGCGATGCTCACAATTTCCTTATCACTGTTCAAGTAAATGATATCAAGGGCGAACTCTGTATTTTTCATGTAGAAGAATTTGCGTTCCTCTTCTTTGAATACAAACAACATCCCGCGGTCGTCTTGCATGCTTTTTCGGTACATTAAACCAGTTTGGGTTTCATAGTCGGATTCAGCAAATTCAATATCCAATTGCACCAAAACCGAATCCGTTTCCTTCTTCATTAAAACGAGTTCCCCTTCTTTGGTAAAGGTAACTTCCCTTGTTAGTACTTTTTGTTCTTGGGTGTCCTTACAACTGTAGGATTGAAGTAGCATGGCTATGCATATGGCGGCTATCCATTTTCGTTTCATGCGGTATCCATTTTCTTTTTAGATCGAATCATAAGAAAGATTCCAGCGATAATGAAAGGAATACTTAACCATTGTCCTGTAGAAAGCAAAGCATCGGCTCCGTCGGCAAAACCATCTTGACTTTTTTTGAAGGATTCAGCAAAAATTCGAACCGTCCAAAGCAAGATCATAAAAAGACCAAACAGATATCCCAATTGTTTCCGTTTCTCGGTTTTCCAGTAGATATACCAAAGAATTAGGAACACGAAGACATAGCCTATGGATTCGTACAATTGTGCAGGATGTCGTGCAAAATCCTCTCCATTTGCCGCGAAAACAACACCGTAATTAGTATTGGTAGGGATTCCAACTATCTCTGAGTTCATAAAGTTGCCAAAACGAACCAATATGGCACCAAAAGCCACGGGGATGACAATTCTGTCGAAAATCCACAAGGCGGGTTTTTTCAATACTTTTCTATTGTAGAGTAGGAGGGCAATTACCACTCCGATTGCGGCTCCATGACTCGCCAATCCCCTAAAACCCGTGAATTCGAATTCCGGCTTTGTCTGAAAGGGTAAGAACACCGACCAGAAATCATCCTTAAACAATTCGGGTTGATAAAAAATAACATGTCCTAGTCGGGCACCGATCAAAATGGCCAAAACCATATAAATGAACAAACTGTCCAATTTATCCAAATGTTCACCTTCCCGTTTGTAAATGCGCTTCATAACAAACCAGCCCACGACGAAAGAAATGACGAACATGAGGCTGTAATATTGAATGGTGATGAACCCAAGGTCGATCCCAGTGGGTGGATTCCAAGTAAATTGTAAGAAGTGCATCATGGGATGATTTTTCTAGTGTAAATATAGGAAAGGCCTAAAGATATATTGTTAATTATTCCCTTCTTTTTCTCCTTTGGAAGGCACAGGATCATAGCCCGATCCTCCCCAAGGATGACAGCTAAAAATGCGCTTTGCAGCCAACCCGCTTCCTTTCCATAAACCATGAATTTGGAGCGCTTCCACGGCATAATGCGAACAGGTAGGTTGATACCTGCACGTTGAAGGAAAAATAGGAGAAATGACCTTCTGATAGAATCGAATGAGCACAATAAAGGGAAATATAAGAACCTTTTTCATGCGCTCATTCATATTAATTTAGGGAAAAAGTGGTGCCGTCTTTTCCGTCTTTCAGTTGGATCCCCATCTCAAGAAGTTGATCCCGAATTTTATCACTGGTTGCGAAATCTTTATTGGCTCTCGCTTCGTTGCGCAGCGTGATCAACAATTCAACAACACCAGATAGTTTGTTCGAATCACCAGTACCTTCCAAGGCTGCGTCCACAAGGCCCAATACATCGAATAGGAAATCATGCATGGTCTTTTTCAACATATCGAGATCTTCTTTAGAGATGGAAGCCTTCCCTTCCTTAAGGGCATTAATGTGTTTCGCAGCTTCAAACAATTGTGCTATTAAAATAGGACTATTGAAATCGTCATTCATGGCATCATAGCAGGATTGTCTCCATACCGAAACAGAGAAAGTGCTTTCAACACCCACCTCTATACCGTCGAGGGAGCGATAGGCATCCATCAATCTATGGTATCCTTTTTCGCTGGCTTCCAATGCATCTTTGGAGAAATCCAAGATACTGCGGTAGTGCGCTTGGTACATAAAGAATTTAGCAACAGTGGGAGCAAATGCCTTACTCAAGATATCATTTTCCCCACTGAACAATTCATGCGGTAAAATATTGTTTCCCGTGGACTTTGCCATTTTCTTACCATTTAAAGTAAGCATATTGGCATGCATCCAATAATTCACTGGCGATTGATTGTTGCAAGCTTCCGCTTGGGCAATCTCACATTCATGATGCGGGAATTTAAGGTCCATTCCGCCTCCATGAATATCAAAATTGTTCCCCAGATATTTTGTGCTCATAGCTGTACATTCAAGGTGCCAACCGGGAAAGCCGTCACTCCACGGGGACGGCCACCTCATGATATGTTGCGGTTCAGCTTTCTTCCAAAGGGCAAAATCCTGCGGGTTCTTTTTTTCAGATTGAGCCGCCAACTCTCGGGTGTTGGCAATCATATCTTCCAGTTGTCTCCCACTTAATTTCCCGTAGTTATGATCCTCGTTGAATTTTACAACGTCGAAGTAAACCGAACCATTTTTTTCATAGGCGTACCCTTTGGCTATAATATCTTCAACGATCTTAATTTGTTCAATAATATGCCCCGTAGCTGTGGGTTCAATACTTGGCGGCAGAGCATTAAATTGCGCCATTACGTTATGGAAGTCTACCGAATATTTCTGAACCACTTCCATGGGTTCCAACTGCTCAATCCGCGCCTTTTTCAAAATAGGATCATCCCCACTTTCACCATCGTTCTCCAAGTGTCCGGCATCGGTAATATTACGAACATAACGCACCTTGTACCCTAGATGTTTTAGGTACCTGAAAACCAAATCGAATGACAAGAAAGTACGGCAATTTCCCAAATGCACATTGCTATAAACAGTAGGTCCACAGACATACATACCCACAGCACCTTCATGTATTGGGCGAAATTTTTCTTTCTGTTTGGTAAGCGAATTGTAGAGAGACAATTCTTGTTGTTCGAATAGTTTCATGGATAATCCTTAGAGATTATTGATGTATTTAACGAAATGTAAAGGTATTTTAAAATTCGGTTTCGAGCTTTATGTAATCCAAAAATTCGCGACGTTTGTCAGGATTCTTGAATACACCCCCAAATTCACTGGTTACGGTACTGCTATCTATATCCCGGATTCCTCTCGAATTAACGCACAAGTGCTTGGCGTCGATAACGCAGGCAACATCTTCCGTGTTCATAATCTCTTGCAATTCCTTAACGATTTGCATGGTGAGTCTTTCCTGTACCTGAGGACGTTTGGCATAGTAATCCACAATTCGGTTCATTTTCGACAATCCGACCACAGTACCGTTGGAGATGTATGCAATATGGGCTTTACCAACAATGGGGAGCAAATGATGCTCGCAGGTAGAGTAGAGGGTGATGTTTTTTTCAACCAACATCTCCCCATATTTATATTTATTCTAGAAAGTAGAAGCCTTTGGTTTTCGGTCCGGGTGAAGCCCTCCAAATAGTTCCTGAACAAACATTTTGGCCACTCGATTTGGAGTTCCTTTTAAACTGTCATCGGTAAGGTCCATTCCCAAGGTGTTCAAGATGTTGGCAACATCTTTTTTGATGGAGGCAATCTTCTCGATGTCACTCATTTCAAACGCATCGGCGCGTAGGGGAGTATCCGGAGAAGTTCCTACATGATCATTTCCCAATGCTTCAATTTCTTTTAGCTGTTTCTCTAAATCCATGCGCTTTTTTTAAGGCGTATTTTAAATACAGAATGCAAAGATACGCGATTGCAAGAACTCACAAAAAACTAACAAATGCTTTTTGAGGCTTTTCGGAAGTAACATTTTCATAAAAATTTCTTAATTTTCGCGAATTATACCCTCAATTATTATGAAAAAGTTAATCCCCAATTGCCTATTAACCTTGCTATTCCTATGTGGTTTTCTTACACCTGTCATAGCACAGGGCCCAGGAAGCCTTTTCGTGGACGCAGGTCCGGACGTTACGATCGATTGTTCTACGGCAACTTGTGCAGATATTACAGCTACTTTTTTGGAAACCTTCGACACCTCGGGGTCAAGCTATACAGTGAACTCAATTCCGTTTACACCACCTTTTCCTTTTGATGGCCTTGCAAATCCTTTAAATCCAGATATAGATGATGCTTGGTCGGATGTAGATAACTTGCCTTTTGAGTTTTGTTTCTTCGGAAATTTGGAAGACCAATTTCAGGTGGGATCCAATGGGGTAATTCGTTTCGATGTGGATGCATCCGATACCTCTAATGCTTGGGCTTTCTCTGAAGATCTTCCCAACAATACGAACGATGCATTAGGGGAAGCCAATGTTTTTACGCCAGTTCATGATATAGATCCCTCTGTATCTGGAACAGAAGAAATCGCATACGAGGTACTTGGAGTATTCCCCAATAGGGTTTTAGTAGTTTCCTATTTCAATGTTCCAATGTTTAGTTGCAATAGTTTGTTAGCAACTCATATGGCAGTGTTCTACGAATTTTCGAATGTAATCGAGATATACATCAAGGACAAACCAACCTGTGCATGGAATGGAGGTGCATCTGCTTTGGGGATCCAGAATAATGCCGGGGATACGGCATATGTGCCACCCGGAAGAAACACCTCCGATGGTCCATGGACAACCAATGATGAAGCTTGGAGCTTCGAACCTGTCGGGCCGCCAACCTATGTATTCGAATGGTTGGATTCTACAGGGACCGTAATAGGGACAACACCGACCTTGAATGTTTGCCCTTCAGGAACCGAAATCTATACCGCTAGGGTCACATGGACCAATACCTGTAATGGAGATGTGGTGACCCTAACTGATGATGTTGTTGTCTTCTCCAATGGGCCCTTTGTAATAGATTTGGGTCCCGATATTGAGACCTGTGAAGCAGACGATATCATATTGGATGCAGGAGTAAGTGCACCGGCTGGAACCACCTATGAATGGTTCTTTAATGGGGTTTCCCAAGGGCCACCTTCTACCACAGCTCCAACTTTTACGGTTACAGCACCAAACCCTGGAACCTATTCTGTAGAAGCAATAGATCCTTCCGATCCAACATGCCCAGTGTTGGATAGTATAGAAATAACCTTTTACGATCCATTAATTGTGGATAATACTATTGGGCCTATTATTGAGTGTGATCCGGACAGTGATGGTTTTACTGAATTCGATCTTACCCTAGTAGATCCCTTGATTACATTAGGAAATCCAGATTATGTGGTAACCTATCACGGTACTTTGATCAATGCAGAATTGAATCAGTTGCCATTAATGAATCCATATGTAAACGATAGCCCATACAATGATGTACCTATTACCGATACTGCCGACCCAGGATATGGAACTGGTGGTGTTTGGGCTAGGGTTGCAAGCTTAACTACCCCTTGTACGGCTATTGTTCCGTTTGCATTAGAAGTTCGTGACAGTCCAATGGCTGTTACGCCTTCAGCTCCTTTGCGCCGTTGCGACGACGATGGTGCTGAGGACGGTTTTGCCCAGTTCGACCTTACGGTTGTTGAGCCCGAGGTCTTGGGCGGCATGCCCCCTTTG
>JAHQVM010000054.1 GCA_019634365.1 Flavobacteriaceae bacterium
ATCGTAAAAAATCCTTCCTGTGCGTAGGGCTCGATGTTGATCTTTCCAAAATTCCTTCCCATCTGCTGGAAGAAGAAGATCCCATCTTCGAATTCAATAAAGCGATTATCGACGCCACACATGACCTAGCTGTTGCTTATAAACCCAATACAGCCTTTTATGAAGCCTATGGATTAAAAGGTTGGAAATCCTTAGATAAAACTATTAAATATATCAATACCCATCATCCAGAGGTATTCACCATAGCCGATGCAAAAAGGGGAGATATTGGCAACACCTCAAAGATGTATGCCAAAGCCTTTTTCGAAGATCTGGCGTTCGATTCTGTTACTGTAGCTCCCTATATGGGCAAGGACAGTGTTGAACCTTTTTTGGAATTTACCGATAAGCATACCATTCTATTGGCCCTTACCTCCAATAAAGGTGCCTTCGATTTTCAGACCAAGAATACGGAAGGAAAAGAGCTGTACAAGCAAGTTTTGGAAATTTCCAAATCCTGGGAAAACTCCCAGAATCTCATGTACGTAGTAGGTGCTACCAAAGCAGCATTCCTAGCAGATATTAGAAAGATCATTCCCGAAAGCTTCCTACTGGTACCCGGAGTGGGTGCCCAAGGTGGAAACTTGCAGGAAGTGTGCAAATATGGAATGAATGCAGGGATAGGACTGCTTATCAATTCTTCCCGAGGCATTATCTACAGTTCTCAAGGAACCGATTTTGCGCAGGCTGCACGGGCTAGTGCTAAAGTCCTTCAGTCACAGATGGAAGACCTCCTAAATGCACGTTAAGGATCAATTAAATAGAACGCTTCACTTTTCAGAACCCCCCTTGCGAATCGTTTCACTCGTTCCCTCGCAAACCGAACTTCTGGTTGCATTGGGACTTAAAGAACGTCTGGTCGGGATTACCAAATTCTGTTTACATCCCAAGGATCTTAGAAAGCAAACCACGGTCGTAGGTGGAACAAAAAATGTCCATTTCGAGAAAATCGAGGCGTTGCAACCGGATATCATTATCTGTAACAAAGAGGAGAACACCAAAGAAATAGTGGAAAGCTGCGAGCATCTCGCTCCCGTGTGGGTAAGTGATATGGTTACCGTAGATGATAGTCTCGATATGATTAGGAGTTTAGGAAGCCTACTAGGTGTTACGGAACAAGCCGAAACCATAGTAAGACAGATAGCGGCTGCGAAGCATAGTTTCGACCAATTTATGAGGGACAAGCCATACAAAAAAGTAATTTATCTCATTTGGAAGAAACCCTATATGGCTGCAGGAAAAAATACTTTCATTGATACTTTGTTGGGGTTGAATAAATTTGAAAATATCCTGAATACAGAACGCTATCCCGAAGTCACTTTAGAGGACATGCAAAATGCCGACCTTATTCTACTCTCCTCGGAGCCCTATCCTTTTAAGGAGGAGCATGTAGTTGAGCTCCAAGAAAAAACAAACGCCACCGTCCGGCTGGTCGATGGCGAATATTTTAGTTGGTATGGTTCTAGACTGCTAGGAGCCTTTACCTATTTTAGGTCTTTGCATTCTTAATCCTGCAGGGCAAAAACCCTTTTTAATAGATCTGTTGTACGGGATGATATTTTAGTTCGGATTTGTTTTTCCTCCACAGCAATCATCGTATATACCCCTTTCAAAGCTTCATTGGTAACATAATCCGTTAAGTCCGGGTTCACTTTGTTTACAAAGGGAATCGTGTTGTATTTATTGATGATGTTGGTCCAAATCTGATCGGCACCTACTCTTCCAAAGGAATTTTGGATCACCGGACTAAATTTGTTGTATAGAGCCGTATTGGTTCTGCCTTTCAAGTAATTGGTGGCCGAATTGTCCGGCCCCAGCAAGATGTTTTTCGCATCGTTAAAGGTGATTCCTTTTACGGCATCCACAAAAATCGGAGTAGCTTCTTTCACCGCGTCCTCTGCAGCCCTGTTTAGCGCTTTAATACCTTCATCGGCCAAACTGCTCAACCCAATATCCCGTAATGCCCGATCTACTTTTTGCAATTCTTCGGGAAGGAGGATCTTAACCAATTCATTTCGGTAAAAGCCATCAGTTTGAGTAAGTTTCTGCACCTGTCGGTCGATGCCGAAATCGAGTGCTTCCCTGAGTCCGTTTCCAATCATGGCATCACTAATGCCCCCATCACCTTGGGGAAGTGTGCCCACTACATTTTGAAGTTCGTCGCAAGAAGTGGTAACTAGTATAAGTGCCACTAGGATTAATTTTTTCATCATTGTTTCTATCTATGTGATTTTCTCAAAGATACTAAGTAAATCAAAAAGCAGTGTTTAAATTTTGGTTCAAACTTTTGGCTTTTCGATCGTAGGTAAAGAAAAAACGGCTACCCACTCGTGGTAACCGTTTTTTTCTTGGTACAATACCTAATTCTTAGTTGATGGTTACATCAAACGTTTCAGCGATATCAGTTTCACCACCAGCATCAGCTGGAGTTCCATCGTTAGGCTTGGTAGGCTCATGACGAAGGATCACAGTCATGGTTCCTGAGCCAGCAGTGTTAGCTGTTAGAGTAAAAGTCAATCCAAGCGGATTTCCATCACCATCTTGATCGGTATAAGCTGTTGTTACATCCAATCCGCCACCAGCAATATAAAATATTTGGTGTTCGTCGTCTTCTTCTTCGATTTCCTCATTAATGTTTTCTGGAGGAGTTTCGGTTTCATTCAAGAAAGCTACAGATCCGTTGTAGGTAGCTCCAACGACTAGTTCACCTACCACAGTTACTACCGGTGGCTCAGGTCCATCAGGCCCATCTATATCGCGGGTTTGCATTACCACCTGTGTTCCAGCACCCGTAGGTTCCAAAGTAATGGTCATGGTAGTGATCACTTCCTCCTCGTTTACAGGATCTGGGTTACTGTCATCATCATTATTACAAGCAATAAATAAAGTTGTAACAAATAATAGGGTTAAATATTTAAAAGTTTTCATATGTCTTATTTTTTGTTTTAATAATTGATTTTTAGGTGCAATAATATATTGCGTCCCAGATCATCTGCGTAAAACCGAAAACGATTCAAATAATTTCTATACGATTCGTCGAGCAGGTTTTCTACAGACAACCCAAGGACAAGTTGACTTTCATTTTTAATAGTGAATGGATATTCGGCACTCAAGCTCATTAAAAAATATCCATCCGGTGGTGTGCTTATATCCAACAGCTCGATGCTGTCAGTTTCTGGTATAAACACATCAAAGTTGTTATCCGGAAATTCATTTTGCCGGAATACATAAGTGCCTCCCAAGGTCACCTTAAGGTTATTTAGGCTTGCGTTTTTATACGACAACCTATTGGCGAATCGGGTAGGGGGTATATTGATTAAGGGTAGGTCATTTTCCCTTTCGTAGGCTTTTAGGAATGAAAACTGACTTTCCCAATTTAAATGGTCGCTCAAGGATACCGATGTATCCAAGTCAAACCCTAAGAAATAGGCGTCGGTCTGTCGGTATTCCCATACCTGAAAATTTCCCCGAATGGTTTGCCGGATTTCTGTAGGCTCTATAACCACGAAGTCCGAAATAAAATTGGCGTAGGGGTTCAAGGTGAACTGAAACCCTTTGAGCCTTCCTTCCAGTGTAACCGAGAATTTATTCGAAGTTTCCGAATCGAACCGCAGATCCCCCAATTCTATTCGAGAAGCGGAATGGTGCAATCCTTCACTGAACAATTCCGAAGGATTCGGTGCTCTAGAAGCCAGCGCGTAATTAAAATACCCCGTAATATCATCAGACAATTGATAGGCAATACCCGCTGTGGCCGAAACATTGGCAAAATCCAAAGTAGGGTTGGTGAGTACTTCATTACCAAATTCTTCAAGCACCAATTCCGGAAATAACATGTCATAATTTCTGGATTCCCAAAACGACATTCGATAAAACTTCAGGGCATCCAAATGCGTATAATCCAACCGAAGTCCACCTTCCAATTGCAAAAAATCATTCACCTCGTAATCGGTGATCGCATAGATTCCGAAATGGTACCTCTCGTAATCGGGAATAAGTCGTCGAACCCCTGTATTGGGATTGGCAAAGTTTTCTTGATAATCCCCTGTAATACCAGATTTAAAGTTGAATCCATCTCCGATTTTTGTTTTAAAATCAAGGGCCAAAGTATGCGTTTCAAGGTTGAGGTCAACAGATGCTTTTCCGGCATCATCCCCACGACGGATGTCGAATTCAAAACGATTGTTTTGTTGATAGGTATAATGGAAAGCAATATTGGAATGTGCTCCGAAATTACGATCTCCTTTTACCTTAAAAACATGATGGGTTACTTCTTGCCTTGGAACATCGATATCATACGTAAAATCCCTAATAATTAAGGGTTCTGGACTGTTAATGGCCCTAAACTGATCCTGCGGGCCACCCAAATGGGAAGCTCTTAGGATTCCTAGTTTATTTTGAAACAAGGAATAACTTCCCTCCAATCGATAGGTAAATCGGTTCACCCCAATACGGGCAAAAAGACTTTTCTCATCGGCACCCGTATTACTCAGTATATAATCAGGTGCTTCGAAATCGCCAAATCGTCTCAAAGTACCACGTACTTGCCCAAAGAACCCACTCTCAAAACCTTTGGTGAGTTGGGAGCTAATTACCCCACCTCTTCCATTGGTTCCCAAAGTAAGTAGCGTTTTTCCATAGAGTGTATCTTTTACAACCACTCGGCTAGGTTCTAAGATAACGGCACCTCCAATGGCATCTCCACTGTATTGCAATGCAGCAGCATTTTTAATAACGGCAACCTTGTCTGAAGCATTGATGTCGATATTGGGAGCATGTTCTACTCCCCATTCTTGATCTTCCAAACGGGTTCCATTATTAATAATGGTTACCCTACTACTATGCAACCCGTTAATAATAGGTTTTACTATGGTATTACCCGTATTAAGTGAGGACACTCCGCTTATTTCATTAAGGGCATCTCCCAGTGTTTTTCCACTATTTCGTTCCAAGGCATCGTCGGACAACTGAACTTCACGAACCGAAGCCAATTTGTCGAATTCAGACTTACCCTGTACAATCACTTCATTCAATTCTTCTAGATGGTGCTCCATCTTGAAGGTGCGTACGGTATTGGATCGTATAACAATATCTCGGGTAATGGTGTTGCATTCGGGATGGGAAACCATGATGGTATAATTGCCACTACACAGTCCATCGATCTCGTAATAACCATTATCGTTGGCAATAATAGTTTTGCTCAATTCTTTAATATAGAGCATGGCTCCGCCGTTGGGAGCATTATTATGCAGGTCGATTACCTGTCCCGAAAGCGTTAAATCACAATCTTGTGCGTATGCCAAAAAAGGGGCAATACACACAAGCATTAGAATACGTAAATGCATTTTGAACTTAAAATATCCTCTTTAGTACATAGGGGAATACCCAGAGACTGCCAAACTTGAATGTTCGGCCGTTACCGTGGATTTGATTGGAATATTAAGAAACAGAAGGAGGACCTCTACGAAACTTATAGCCTAATTCGTATGAGATAAAATTTGTGTCTGAATGATTTTCAGGTTGCCCTGTAATAAGGATGGTTTTGGTATTTACGGTTTCATGCTCTGGGCTATGAACTGTAGGAGTGATGATAACAAAGCACAGCGAACAGTCGAAATGACCTTCATGAATGTGGGCAGTTGTTTCACTACAATGCAAATGTTCCTCCTCTGCCTCACTGTGATCGTGCAAGCCACTTGCAAGGGTAGGGAGAAGCACCAATAGCACCATAATAGGCGCTATACACAATTGTATGAGGTGCTTGTTTTTAATCATTTTCACAGCAAATGTAGCAATCAACGACAAATGTAAGGTATTTTCAGTAATTGCATGCGATAGGAATTCTTAAGTAAGACTTAAAGGGCATTCAATTGTGTTGAAAATCAAGGATCGTTTAATTCTGAATAGAACCCCAACTTAATTGCGAAATTCGTAAATTTGCAGTTCAAAATTCAACCTAATTTATCAATGCAGCAACAAAAGCCGTACACGCCTAAAAATAAAGTAAGAATCGTTACCGCAGCTTCCCTTTTCGATGGACACGATGCAGCCATCAATATCATGCGCCGTATCATTCAATCAACCGGTGTGGAGGTGATTCACCTTGGGCACGACAGAAGTGTAGAAGAGGTGGTGAATACTGCCATTCAGGAGGATGCCAATGCCATTGCCATGACTTCCTATCAAGGTGGGCACAACGAGTACTTTAAGTATATGTACGATTTGCTGCAAGAAAAAGGAGCCAATCATATTAAGATCTTCGGAGGTGGAGGCGGAGTGATCCTTCCTTCTGAAATCAAGGATTTAATGGATTACGGCATTACTCGCATCTATTCCCCAGACGATGGCCGTGAAATGGGATTGCAGGGCATGATCAATGATTTGGTTGAAAAGTCCGATTTTCCCATTGGAGACAACCTGAATAGTGAAGCCGACCTCCTTTCTGAAAAAATTCCAGGCGCTATCGCGCGTGTCATTTCCTCTGCCGAGAACTTTCCAGAGGTAGCGAAAGAGACCCTTGATAAAATCCATAAGAAAAACGAAAGCATTTCTACCCCTGTTCTCGGGATTACCGGAACGGGTGGAGCGGGAAAATCTTCCTTGGTCGACGAATTGGTGCGCCGGTTCTTGATCGACTTTCCCGAAAAAACCATCGGGCTTATCTCGGTGGATCCTTCCAAAAGAAAAACAGGGGGCGCCTTATTGGGCGACCGTATTCGTATGAATGCCATCAATTCCCCGCGTGTTTATATGCGGAGTTTGGCAACACGTCAAAGTAACCTAGCACTTTCCAAATATGTGGCCGAGGCGATTGAAGTACTGAAGGCGGCAGAATACGACCTGATCATTTTGGAAACTTCCGGGATTGGACAGAGCGATACCGAAATTTTGGATCATAGCGATGTTTCCTTATATGTTATGACACCCGAATTTGGTGCTGCTACACAGTTGGAAAAAATCGATATGCTCGATTTTGCAGATTTAGTAGCCATTAATAAATTCGATAAGAGAGGATCTTTAGATGCCCTGCGAGATGTAAAGAAACAGTACATGCGTAATCATCAGCTTTGGGATACACCCCAAGAAGAATTGCCTGTATATGGAACGATTGCTTCCCAGTTCAACGATCCTGGGATGAACCAATTGTACAAGTCCATTATGGACGAATTGGTGGAGAAAACGGAAGCCGACTTAAAAAGCACCTTTGAGATTACGGATGAGATGAGCGAGAAGATTTTCGTAATTCCTCCGGCACGTACCCGCTACCTTTCTGAAATTTCTGAAAACAACCGAGCCTATGATGTGCGTGTTTCCGAACAAATGGAAGTGGCACAAAAGCTCTACGGAATCTATAAAACCTTGGAGTCTGCTTCCGAAACTTCGTTGGCATTAACCAAACACGGCATAGATGAAGAAGGATTGGATGCCGCTAAAACGGAAGAGAATGGCACGCTGATCGATTTACTGAAGAAGGAGTTCGATAGGGTTAAGATGAACTTGGATCCTTACAACTGGGAAATCATTCTAGGCTGGGACGAAAAAGTAAACCGATATAAGAATCCAGTGTATTCCTTCAAGGTACGTGACAAGGAAATTAAAATAGACACGCATACCGAATCGCTATCCCATACACAAATTCCTAAAGTAGCGTTGCCCAAATACCAAGCTTGGGGCGATTTGTTGCGCTGGTCCTTGCAGGAGAATGTTCCCGGAGAGTTTCCTTATACCTCTGGATTGTATCCGTTTAAAAGAACGGGAGAAGATCCTACGCGAATGTTCGCAGGGGAAGGAGGCCCAGAGCGTACCAACCGCCGATTCCACTATGTGAGTTTGGGAATGCCAGCCAAGCGACTTTCCACGGCTTTCGATAGTGTAACACTCTACGGAAACGACCCAGGCCACCGACCCGATATCTACGGAAAGATTGGAAATGCGGGGGTTTCTATTTGTTGTTTGGACGACGCCAAGAAATTATATTCCGGTTTCGATCTAAGTCATGCCATGACTTCAGTAAGTATGACCATCAATGGACCTGCGCCTATGTTGTTGGGCTTCTTTATGAATGCCGCGATCGATCAGAATTGTGAAAAGTACATCAAGGAGCACGGATTGGAAGCCGAAGTAGAAGCCAAGATTGCCGAATTATATAAAGGAAAGACCCGTCCGCAATACCAAGGGGAACTTCCCGAAGGTAATGATGGCTTGGGATTGATGTTGTTAGGTGTAACCGGGGATCAAGTATTGCCGCAGGACGTTTATGAAACGATCAAAGCGGAAACCTTGACACAGGTGCGTGGAACGGTTCAGGCAGATATATTGAAAGAAGACCAAGCACAGAACACCTGTATTTTCTCTACAGAATTTGCTTTACGCCTCATGGGAGACGTGCAGGAGTATTTCATTCAGCAGCAAGTTCGTAACTTCTATTCGGTATCCATTAGTGGGTATCACATTGCTGAAGCGGGTGCCAACCCTATTACTCAGTTGGCATTTACTTTGGCTAACGGATTTACCTACGTGGAGTACTACCTGAGTCGTGGTATGGACATCAATAAATTTGGCCCCAATCTTTCGTTTTTCTTCAGTAATGGAATCGATCCGGAATATTCGGTGATTGGCCGTGTGGCCAGAAGAATTTGGTCCAAGGCGTTGAAGCATAAATACAGTGCGAATCCAAGAGCGCAGATGTTGAAGTATCACATTCAGACTTCCGGGCGTTCCTTGCACGCACAGGAAATCGATTTCAACGATATTCGAACCACATTACAGGCGTTGTATGCCATCTATGACAACTGTAATTCTTTGCATACCAATGCCTATGATGAGGCGATTACCACACCTACTGAAGAAAGTGTACGACGCGCGATGGCGATTCAGTTGATTATCAACAAAGAATTGGGATTGGCGAAGAATGAGAACCCCATCCAAGGATCATTTATCATCGAGGAATTGACCGATTTGGTAGAAGAAGCGGTATTGGAAGAGTTCGATCGCATTACCGAACGTGGCGGCGTATTGGGCGCTATGGAAACCATGTATCAGCGTAGTAAGATTCAGGAAGAGAGTTTGTACTACGAAACCTTAAAGCATACGGGTGAATTCCCAATTATTGGGGTAAATACTTTCTTAAGCAGTAAAGGGTCGCCAACCGTATTACCGGCTGAGGTAATTCGTGCTACCGAAGAGGAGAAGCAATATCAAATTCAAGTAGTGGAAAGCCAGAATGCGCGAAATGAAGAAAAGGTTTCCGAACTTTTAAGGGATTTGCAACGTAAATCTGTAAACAATGAAAATATCTTTGAAGCCTTGATGGAAGTGTGTAAATATGCATCGTTAGGCCAGATTACCAATGCATTGTTCGAAGTAGGAGGGCAGTATCGTAGGAATATGTAAAGAAACTGTTACTAGGTTCATAAATTTTGGCTTTGAAGAATTATAGCCGATGTTATTTACTGGGCATCTTTCAATTCGGATTAAATCGGTTAAATGATTGCCAATATTTGTCCTTATAAATCTCAAAGTCCAGCTTGATTTTATCTTTGTATTCTTTTTTTATTTCATGAAATACTTTCGACGGTTTTCTAAATTCGACACATGCGAAATATACTTCTCGAATCGAGTCTGCTGTTTGTCTGCCAATGTTCAAATAGCCATCAGAATCTTTTAATTCAACTATAATTTTTTCCTCAATTTCGTTAAGTAGTTTATAAGTAGGTTCATTTGGCATTCCGTTGTTGTTTATTCCATCATAATTGATTTCCATTACCGCGATCCAAGGATGAGACGCCTTACTGTCCCAATTCAATAAATCTGCGTTAATAACAGCAAACAATGGAAATCCGTTTTTTAAAGTTGCTTCGAGTCCCGAATAATTATCATTTTCGGTGTTATGTCTTAAACCTTTATATTTTTCCACGAATTCCTTTTCTCGCCAAATCAAAAAGTCCCTAAGTCTTTCTAATGGAATTAATTCTGATCTGGCATCTTTAGGATTAATGATATTAACATTATCGATTGTAGTGACCGATTTTAATTCCCCAAGGGAATTGTCCAAAGCCAAGTAAACTCCACTGGTAATCACAGATCTATTTTCCTCATTTAAATCAGAATGAGCAATTGTAATGTCGATCTCGTCTGGCATTTGTTTATGGTCGGTTGAATAAAAGCTCATATTACTTGCATCAAAACTATAACCGTCCATTTCAATTCCATACTTATTTAAGTCAGACGGTTGTTTGAGTGCTGTAATTTTCCAATTACTCATTTTGGGTGCTGACTGTACTAATTCTTCGACAAATACGATGTTTTTGATTACTCCATCGGCTGTTAAAATCAATTCTGCCGTGTTATCATCATACATTCCAGCAAGAAACCAAAACCCATCTTTCAATTCGTTCAGTTTTGGTGCAAGTCTGTCAAAGAATATTTTTTTTATGTTCCCTCGATTCTTTAGAACCTTATGGAATTTTTTTTCGTGTTGTTCAAACCAATTCCAAAAGTCGGAATAAGATTTTATGGGTATTTCTTTTGTTTTAAATATAGATTTTAAGAAGCTCATTCTTTATTCATTTGATTTTTGGTTTATGTTATGGTAAATAATAGTGGATAAAGGAAAATCATTGCCAAACCCCATATTGCAAGTTTGAATTTACTACTTTTTTACACTTTACCTTCCGAATAAATTTTCGATATCTTTAACCATTCAGCTATCGAACTGTGCACACCATAATAGAATATACCGTTACTGCTGTGGTCTGCTTGATTTCGGCCGTGGTCATTCAGCGTATTTTTATCAAGGAAAAACGAAGAAGGAA
>JAHQVM010000055.1 GCA_019634365.1 Flavobacteriaceae bacterium
AGGTTGGGGTTTCCGTAAAACTCATTCTGAACCTTCACCATATTCTGATTCATAATTGGGCATATGGAAGGGCATGTAGTAAAGAAGAACTCGGCGATATACACCTTCCCTTTATAGCTGTTATTGTCGATAGTTGCCCCGCGGTGGCTGGTAAAATTGAAATCAGGAACTTTGGCATATTCCACTTCACCAGCTTCATTTGTTCTTTCGATGTAAGCCAAATCTGATCCGCTCATGCGGTCCACTATTTTTGGAACCGCCCATATCCCAAATAATAAAATGATAAACGAAATGCCTACGTATGAATAGTTCTTCATAGAAATGTCATTTTAGATGGGTATCCCTAAAATCATCTTTACGATCGGCTTTGTACTTTTTAAGGGCCAATCTGTATTCTGCCAATACAACTTTTATATCGTCGTCCATTTTGTTATTGATCTCGGCATAATCGGCAGCATTGAAACCATACAACATCCCCAAGTCTTCATCGTCGTTTCTGCCTCTAAGGTTTCTTTCCTTGTCGATAATAAACACCGAGTTGGTATGAAGGTCTTCGGTAAGCGCCCCTTGGGTTCCCAAGGAATTGAACACCTTTTCGATGGACGCTGGTGAACCTACGGCAAACCTCCAATTTTTGGGATCTTCGATGTCTTTCAATTTTTCCTGAAGTGCCAAGGCTGCATCTTCTTGTCCCTCTGTAATGAGCGTTACAAATTGAAACTCGCTGAACTGATAATTCTTCTTATAAATTTTATGTGCCAAATTAAAAGCATTGGCTTTTTTGCCTTCAACATCCTTCCCAAAGAACATAAGTACCGTGATACGATCCTTGAACATTATGGGACGACCGTCCAAACTTTCAAACTCTGCAAGTTCATGAACTCCGTAAGTAAGGGTGGGGAGCTTTACAAAATTGTTCTTCCCAGTAGCAAAAAACAGGTATACTGAGATCGGTAGAAGAAATAGGATTCCGAGTACGATGAACTTTTTAACCTGCACGAAATAATTTTTTACAAAAATACGACCCAAACAGGGGCTGGGCAATTTTATAGTGTTTTTTTAACTTCAAAATGGGCATAAAAAAACCCCGTCGAGGACAGGGTTTGTATTCTATAGCTATTCAATAATTAGAAATTGAATTTTACATAGTTTGCTTTATATACCTCATAGATATAATCCCCTTCGATAAGTAGGATCAAGATAAGGTAACAGATTAGGAACACTGCAGTCCATACCACAGATCTTCTCAAACCTTTGGTTTCATCACGCATGTGCATGAAGTCCCATGTGATATAGTAGGCTTTAACCAGTGTAAGAATGATAAAGATCCAGTTAAGGTACTTCATGGCTAGGAAGCGGCCATGCACCAAAGATTCTGGTTTAACAATACCCAAGACTACCTCGACAGCAGTAACTACACACAGGAAGAAGAATACCCCCCAGATTTTAGTTACGTTGGACTTAAATTTCCAAAGGCCTCTAAATATTTCTAATTTATGATCGTGTCCCATTTGTTGTTGATTTGTTCAAATAATTAAACCAGATAAAAGAATGTAAATACAAATACCCACACCAAGTCTACAAAGTGCCAGTACAATCCTACTTTCTCTACCATTTCATAACTTTTACGCTTCTCGTACGTACCAATGATCACATTAAAGAATATGATGATATTGATCACTACCCCAGAAAATACGTGGAATCCGTGGAATCCAGTAATAAAGAAAAAGAAATTAGCGAAGAGCGGATGACCGTATTCGTTGTGTTTTAGGTTGGCACCTTGAACCACTAATTTTCCATCGGCTTTCAACTTTGCCAATCCAACCTCACGGCTGTAAATCGCTTTCTCACCTTCCTTGTCCAAATTGATAAATTCTCTCTCCAATCGTGCGACCTCGGCGATATCCTTCGGATTTTCTGATGCCCTTAATTTTTCCATATTAGGCACCAATTCCTGAGAACGGATGAGTAAATCAGGACTGGCCTCAAAACCTTTCAATACTTCAGCATAACTTACTGTAGTTTGGGTTTCTGGCTCAGCGTCATACCAAATTCCATTGCTCTCTTCGTGGGTACCTCTTTCAGAAGTGATTGGAATTGCAAAATCGGTTACTGAAGCTCGCTTACCATCGGTATCCAAAAACTGAAGGATTTTTCCACCCTTGGTCTCTATGGCACCGTAATCCCCCTTGATGAAGGTTGCCCATTCCCAAGCTTGAGATCCTACGAAGATAGCTCCACCAATGATGGTAAAGAACATGTACCAAATCACTTTCTTCTTCTGCATTCTGTGTCCAGCATCTACTGCAAGCACCATGGTTACAGAAGAGAAAATAAGTACCAAGGTCATGAAAGCTACGTAATACATCGGAGCTGGAACGCCATGCAAGAATGGTACGTGTGTAAACACCTCATCCGCAATTGGCCATGCATCGATGAACTTAAATCTGGAAAATCCGTAAGCGGCAATAAAGCCGGAAAAGGTCAATGCATCCGATACGATGAAAAACCACATCATCAATTTACCATAGCTGGCATTGAGTGGACGATTTCCTCCGCCCCAGGTTTTTCCATCTGTACCTGTTTTATCAACAGTAGCTTCCATATAATGAATTTGGTTTATTTAGTGTGCAAAAATAAGTATAATTTTTATCTAACGAAATAGAAAAATAAAAAGAGATACACCCACAAAAAGTCGACGAAATGCCAAAAAGTAGCAGCTAGTTCTATACCAAGGGTTTTCCCGTTTTTATACTTCTGTTTATAATGATTATAAATTACGACCAAGAGCGCTATTAATCCAGCCACAACGTGGGCTATGTGCACTACGGCGATTATATAAATAAAGCTTCCTTTTATGTTGCTGGTGGGTCCTGTAAAGTTAATCCCTAAATTTTCTATCATCTGCGAAAAGCCCTGAACCTGAAACCAAATGAACAAGCAACCCAATACAAAAGTGGCTATTAGGAGCATCATTCCTTCTTTATTCTTTTCTTTCTGAACCCATTTCTTTGCGAAATGCATGGTAACGCTACTCGCTAAAATCACCACAAGACTCCAATAAAATGCTTGAGGAAGCTCCAGGTCCTGCAACCAATCTTTCCGGTTCTTGCTCACAATGTAAGAACTCGTAAAACCAGCGAAACTCATTCCCAGACTCACCATTCCAAACCAGAGCATCATTTTTTTGGCCCTACGGTATTTCAATTCTTCAGCTCCTTCGGTATAATCTTTCATTAACGAATAAATTTATCTGCCACATAAATGATCTGCAGCAATGTTATATAGCTAACACTTACCAGCATTAACTGTCTTGCCGCCTTGTCGGTTTTTTGTCGATACAGACGTACCGCATAATATATAAGCCAAATTCCCAATCCAAGAATTAGGATGGCCGATATAGGCGTTAAGTAAAGTCGCCCTGTGACTCCTGCAGCTGGGATTAAGGAGGCCAATACCGTCCAAATACAGTAGAGAATTACTTGTATGGCGGTACCTTTATCACGTTTCCCATTGGGAAGCATGAAGAATCCACCTTTTTTATAATCCTCGAATAAAAACCATCCGATCGCCCAGAAATGAGGGAATTGCCAAAAGAATTGCACCATAAACAAGGTACCTGGCTCAATACCAAATTCATTGGTAGCCGCCACCCAACCCAACATAAAGGGAATCGCTCCAGGAAATGCCCCGACGAATACAGACAGTGGGGTTTTTGTTTTTAAGGGCGTGTACAGACTTACATACATGAAGATGGAGATGGCTCCAAACATGGCCGTTTTGGGGTTGATATAATACAGAATTGCTATTCCGGCAAGCGTTAGAACACTGGCCAAAATGAAAGCGGCATTCACCCGCATTCGTCCCCCTGGGATAGGCCTGTTCTTTGTGCGTTCCATAAGTGCATCCAGATCCTTTTCAATAATCTGATTGTAAACGTTGGAAGCCCCTACCATGCAATATCCGCCCAAACAGAGCAATAGCAACACATTGAAGTCGATCCCATTTTCTACTCCCAACAAATATCCAGCAACTGAAGAAAACACCACGCTTATAGAAAGTCTCATTTTGGTGATCTCAGTAAAATTTCTGATCGCTAAAGCTGGAATGGATGTTGTTTGCGTTGTGGACAAATGTGCCTGTTTTATAAAACGCTGCAAAGATACGTCACAACCCTATTTTTCACAATATATATCTCACAATGTTAGCCTCGTATTTCAGCTATTTTCTTAAATTCGCCTTTATACAAAAACAATTCTGTATGCGATTTACAATTTTATGGATAGTGGCCTTGATGTTTTCCTTCGGAATAAGCGCACAAGGTGTGAAACCAGTTAAGGTGAATGATAGTATTTATATGCTCAAGGGAAAAGGAGGCAACATAGGGGTTAACTTTGGAAAAGATGGAGTTTTGGTTATAGACAGTCAATTTGCGGATGCCACCCCAGAAATTCTTTCGAACATTCGAACCTTAAGCGATCAACCCATCAAATTCTTGGTGAATACGCATCACCACGGGGACCATGTGGGCGGCAATGAAAATTTTAGCAAAGAAGGAGCTATTATATATGCACATGCCAATGTGTTGAGACGAATTCAACAGAAAGACAAGGCTGCAGCTGCCCAAGCAGTAGAGGATGCTTATTCGGAGGGATTGGCCAAAGCTAAAAAAGAAACCTTGAATGAAGAGGAGGCTCAAGCCAGTGCCAAGCGTTATGCCACCACTGTGGGTGCGTCAATAAAATACGATTACATTTCGCCCATGATTACCTTTTCCGAAAATTCTACCTTCTATTACAATGGGGAAACCATCATGTTGCTTCATATTCATGATGCGCATACCGATGGTGACACCATGATCTACTTTACAGAGAGCAACGTAATTCATACGGGGGATGCCTACATTAAAGGCAAATATCCTTTTATTGATGGGGATAACGGAGGAACCGTAGAAGGCTACATTAAAGGCTTAGAGAAAATTTTGGCCATCGCCGATGAAGACACGAAAATCATTCCTGGTCATGGCGATCTTGCCTCCATTGCCGACGTAAAAGAAACCCATTCTATGCTGAAATATCTAAAGGATCGGGTAGCCTATTATTACCTAACCGGAAAATCTGCTAAGGAAATCCTCGCTTTGGATGATGTTGCCAAACCATTCGATGACAAAGGTTTTGGCGGTGGGTTCATCTCTACCGAAAGTTTTATCAATGTGCTTTACATGGCAGCCGCCAAGAAATATCTAAATAAGCGCGGTAAGCCAGGAAAATAAAAAGGATTCTTCTTGGTTAGAAATCGTTATACCAATTGAACAGATCGGTTCGGATTCCGAAATTGACCCATGTGGTATTGTTATCGAAAACAGCATCCGTATCCATTTCGGGGCCAAAATCCCTTAGAATAAAGCTTCCGTAAATCTTGAGATTCGTAGCTGGATTAATAAGATATCCTGCCTGAATCTCGGCATGGAAAAAATCAACTGCATTACCTTGAGCCAATTCATTTCCGTTGTCTGCTGGGCGATCATCTTCTGTACCATAAATATTACCCCCATAGAAGAAACTATCTTCTGGAGTATTGAACTCAAAGCCGCGTTTCGCAACTATGAATTTCGCATCTCCAAAAACGCGCCCGTTCTGGTATCTGGCAATCCCAATGAATTCTGAAAAATTAGCTCCCAATGTATGTGCCATGGACTGATTATTATGCCCATAATTAAGAATCACACTATTGTGTGAGTAGGTATAGGGGCGAACCCTGTTGTACTCTGCCTGAAGCAACAATCCCTGCAATCCGAAAGCATCATAATACTTGCCTCCCAATTGATACCCCACTTTATTCTTATAGCTGCCTTCACCCCCAAAGATATCTGAAGAGGAGAACTCATCGATGATCAATTGGCTGTACATGTTGAATCTGTTCGTAAACTTATACTTGGCACTCAACCCAATAATGGCATTTCCGCCACGGGAACCTGTGGAAAATTCAATGGCACGATAAAAAATTACTGGATTCAGGTAATTGAAATCGAATCCACGGTCATTGTCATTCTCCCATATCACCGATTCGAACAACCCAATATTCAATCGCTTGGTCACATTGTAACTTAAATAGTGATTGGCCATAAATTTGGTTCTAAATGAGCCATCGGCCGTTACTTCGCTACGAACATCCCTTAGCGACATCCATGTATTGGTGTACTTCAATTTCCAAAACGTGGTATTTAATTTGAAAAAGGGATACGGACTTGCATTATCACTTAGGAAGAGGGAGCGGTAGCCATCGCCAATAAAGTTTTTACCATGCCCCAATTGCAAGTTGAAATGCTTACTGGGTGAATAGGATAAGTGACCTGTGGCAATAGGATAGTCGTACGAATCGGTCCGGAATCTTTTGGCGATTCCCCTTCCGGGAATTATGCCCGGATTTCCACCATCGGGTGCACGGGCCTCCGCAAAACGGTTGAAGTAATCGGCAAAGCGCCCTTGACTTTCATAAACCACTGCAAAGAAATTGAGTTTCTTCCCCAAGCCTCCTTGGGTATATACCAATCGCGTATTGTTGTAGGTATCGATATCGGAATCTGTATCCTTTCCAGCCTGTAGGTCTACTCCAGGATCCAAGGTGATCCAAAAATCCTTGCCTTTAATGGTTACCATGTGCTCATTCCACCACTTTCTTCCAAACCAGGTACTACGGGGCTTTGAAATGGCCGCATTCATTTCAGTAAAATTATAGTACTTATTCACATCGGAATACAAGTAAGGTTTTTGGGCCGTATGGGAATTGCTGCCAACTTGATTCAAGGCCGGATCGAAAAGGCCATAATTGTGATGTGACAAGGGAATATTAATATAACTGGTGTACTCATCGTCTTCATAGGGGAACTTCTCAATGGCATCGTATTCTGGATGCTCTTCATTGCCAATGATTTCCTTGGAGGAACGTTTTAATACGGTAGAGGCAGACCCAGTGTCCACTTCTTCTTCCACAAAGGACCCTATGGGCACGTTAAATGTAAATGTATATTGTGAACTTAATGCCCTTCCATTATAGGTGCCGGGTACGATCTTTGGAAAAGTTCCGAATATTCTGGTTACTTCATCCTTGAGTTCTTCGTAAATGGCATCGATAAACAATATTTCGAACACACCTTCGTCGGTGACTTCAAAAAGAACACTTACTTCACCCCGATAGTTTTCCTGGGAAACAATTTCGGGTTCTTGAAAATTCTCAGAAATTAGTTGGCGCACCTTATTATTGAAACACACCTTCAAGGCTCCAACATCTTCGGTTTCACACTCTGGAAATACCGGATACTTTTCGAAAATATCCTGCGCCAATACGGCATTACAATAGAAGAATGAAAGAATGAGGACTAATGAAAACTTCTTCATTGATCGAGGGCGTTTAGTTTGGCGAAAGATACGTTTTTTTCATATGCCCTTAAAAACAAAACCCGTCTCACAATGGAAACGGGTTCGTTCTTTTAGTACTCGGCCCTGAAAATAATGGGCATTCGGTAAATCACCGGAACGCTCTCATCCAGATATTGGGCCGGGGTCATTTGCGGGAGTTTGGACATGACCTTGGTCGCTTCACCTTCCAAATCCTCTCCCTGTGATCGTGCCAGGACATCGGTGACGTTGCCATTGGCATCTATGGTAAACTGAACATTTATACGCAGGGTTTGACCGGCGTATTTGCCCGAATATTTTTCGGTATCGAATTTCCTTCCCACGAAGGCACTGATTTTTGAAGAAAGACATGCTAACTTTGCCTTATTGTCCTCAATACCCTCGCAACCGGGAAAAGTGGGGACCATGTCTACGGCATTCACACTTCTGGGTGTAACGACTTTGGGTGTTGTAGCCGCAACAGGCTCTTTTGTAATAACAGGAGCATCTTTCAATTCTGAATCCCCCGTTTTGGTCTCCAATACCTTGGTGGTATTCTTTACTGCTGTAAATGACGAAGCCAAGGTTACTTTTGGGATCTTGGGCTTGGGAGTAGCCTCCACCTTTTGCACTACTTCTACCTTGGGTTTTTCGATGACATAATTTTTCCAATCTGAAATCTCAATGGTGTAGTCTGGATCTGGCGTAAATACGGCAACGGGTTTCACATCCCATTTCATCTCCATCGCTGCTATGGAGAGCAGCAAACTAACTACGAGTCCAATTTGAAAGAATAGGCCCGAATTCCAGCGAATGTTAATTCGCTTTTTTTCTTCTCTTTTAGAGAGTACCTTTGTTTTGGCACCGTCCGAATTTTTAATAGATGGTAACATAGTGTTTATATTTAAGAGTTATAAAAACTAGTTACTCAAGGGTTGTGCCAAAAAGAACCGCCTCCCAATGGGAGGCGGTTTACTTTGTCGTATATCTTAAAAAATACTGTCTAGTTCTCTACTTGGAATAAGATAGGTAGTGCATATAATACACCAACCGATTTACCTCGTTGCTTTCCAGGAGTCATTTTAGGCAATGACTTTACAACCTTGATCGCCTCTTGCTCTAAACGTGGGTGCGGTGCACGTGCTCTTACGTTCACAACATTTCCTTGACGATCGATTTTAAATTGTACCGAAATACGCTGTCTTCCTTCCAATCCTAAGTCGTTTGCCAACTCGGTGTCGAACTTCTTCTGAACGAACTTCTGTACCTTGTCTGACATACATTTTTTCTTGGCATCGTTGTTTCCAGCATTTTCACATCCTGGGTAGATTGGCACGTTTTCAATTACTGCGAAAGGTACATCGGCAATTTCTTCTTCTTCTACCTCTTCGATTTCTTCGATCTCAACGATTTCCTCTTCCTGATCGGATTCGGTAGACTCTATAATGGTTTCTTCTACTTCTTCTTCATCTTCCACTACCTCTATTACTTCAGGAGCTGGTGGCGGTGGCGGTGGTGGCGGTGGTGGTGTAATGGTTTGGGTGATCGGGATTTCTTCTTCCAAATCGTCACCTACATCCAGTACATCTCCGGCCAAATTATCTTTATCATACGTTTTCCATTCCAAAGCGGTAACGGAAATGAGCAGCATCAATGCCAATCCTGCATAGAGAAATACAGAACTCCATCTGTTCAAGTCTGCTTTCGGATTTTTCTTAGGTTCCATAATAGAGAATTTATATAGTTGCTAAAATATGTAAAAGGATTTGTTTTTTAAAATGAAAATTTAAGTTTTAAGACTTATTCTTTTTTTCATCTTCACAAAAACGAAAACTGCAAGTAGGATACCAATTAAATCGGCAACAACATCCCAGATATCTGCACTGCGAGTTTCAAAAAACTTCTCCTGTAACACCTCAATTATTATGCCATACAATAGTATCGCAGCAGACGACCAAACTATTTTGTTTTTTGAAAACCAATGGTTTAACTCGGCTATCATGAGCCAAATTCCCGTGAGTAGGATAAAAACACAGATATGCGCCCATTTATCGCCAAAGCGAATTGCCACTTTTGGAATATCCCCAGCCGGCAACATAAATAAAACAGTAACGACTGTAGTGTAGAGTAACCCTAAATAAAAAAGGGGCCTAGGCCCCAATAACTTCTTTATAAGCTTGATCATCCAAAAGGTCTTCAAGTTCTTCTGGGTTCGAGATTTTAATCTTAATCATCCAACCAGCACCATAGGGATCCGAATTAACGGTTTCTGGATCTGATTCTAAATCTTCATTGAACTCCACAATTTCACCGGAAAGCGGCATGAATAGGTCGGATACGGTTTTAACCGCTTCCACAGTTCCAAATACTTCTTCCCTATCTAAGGTCTCGTCCAAGGTTTCAACTTCTACATACACAATATCTCCCAATTCTCCTTGGGCAAAATCGGTAATTCCTACAGTAGCGACATCGCCGTCCACCTTAACCCACTCGTGGTCTTTGGTATACTTTAATTCTGAAGGTAGATTCATGAGTATTAAATTATTTTAGTTTGTTATTTAGTTTCCAAAATTGTAGCGAAGTGTTAATCCACTTCTAATGGTTGTCTGCGGGAATGCCGTAGAAATAGCGTATTCCGAGAACGTATGGTCGTAATAGAACAGTGCCGTTAGGTTCTTGCTCAAGGCATAATCTGCCGAAAATTGGAGTCCGTAAATCGTTTGTCCTGCCGTCACCTGATTGTTGTTTATATCCAGGTAACGGATTATGGTCTTATTATCACGAACGGACATGTCCAACTTAAAGTTAAGGTCACTGGTGATGATTTTCTTCTTACCACCGAAATTCGTCCCAATCTTTAAATCCTTAATTCGGTATCCTAGTCCAAGGATCAATTCGTTTCCGATGATCTCAGTTAGAAGGCTATTGGCGAAACTCAAGGACAAGGCTCTATCTTTTCGGTACTCGGCCAAGATCTTAACCGAATTCTGCATTTCGAAATCAACACGTACCAAAGGCGAGAACTGCTCCGTTAGGTTTACATTGTTCAAGAAGGTTTCACTCTTAAAGTTACCGGCCTGATCCAAGGCTGTTGGATCGTTTCTATCGAAATCCAAATTGGTCTGGAATTGGTTCACCGTATAAGAGGAACGATAACCATGCTGAATGGAGAATCGCTTAAAGTTCTTCTTAAACCACTTTATGTTCATTAGTCCGGTATACTTAAGATCCCAGTTTGGTAATGGGAAATCACGGAATAAGCCTGTCTTTTCTTTAGATGCGTCACTTCCCTTGTAAGCAGAAAGGAAGGACGTCAATAATACATTCTGGCTCGTAGGACCAAATCCAACCGGGAAGCCAGTTTCCTCATCAATAGCATACTGATATTCGCTTGGATTCTCTGCCGCAAAATTACGGGCCAAACGATCTGCCACGGTGAAACGATTATTTCTGAAATCTTCAAAAGCATCACTCCCATTTTCATCGCTTTTACCAAAGGCAGTTTTAATCAAAACGGTTGAAATATTGAAGTTTCCAAAGGTATTAGGAGTTAAAGAACGATATAACCCATCTTCGACAATATAGTTTTCGGCATAGTTCTCTGAGTAGGCTCGGTTACCGTTAATATCGATTTTAAGATCAGGGATCAATTCGATATTGGCTTGGTAATCCAATTGTCTGCTTTCCACTTCAGTATATTGCTCATTGAACTCAGGATACAATGTTAACCAGCCTTTTCTGGCCGCCAAATCCCGAATCTCCGCCTGACTACCAAATACAAATCCGGTAGTAGGTTTCAACGACCCTGCAAATCCTATGGAAGGAGTATACCCTGGAAGGAAAATACCATTATTCTCTTGATAGTTAATTCCTACTTTCTTCACCATAGTGGCTAAGCCAATTAGGGTATTGGCTACTTGCGCACCGGCACTTAAACCGGTAGAAGAACCTCCAGAATCTTGGGTTGCATTTCTATTTCTTTCAATGATTCGGGAGCGTTTATCGCCTCCGGCCAACTTACCATCTTTTGATTCGTCATCGCCTTTTCCACCACCTTTTTCATCACCTCCATTGCGACCATCGCCACCACGTTCGTTTCCGCTTCCTCGACCATCCCTTCCGTCTCGATTTCTTCGTGTACTTTTCTTGATCTTGGTAAGCCCGATGTATCGATAGAAATTCTTCATATCGAACGTAGAGTTGATTCTATGCGTACTGGCATTTTGGATAGAGTTTCCTAAATCGAACACCAAGGGATCGCCACTATCCTGTGGGATTACTACATTACTGAACAAATCACTTCCATCCTGCCATTGGTAGTCACCCTGATAGCTATAGGTAGCTCTAATCCATTTCAGGAACGGGAACTTCTGCGTGGGCAGATCATAATTTACCTGAAGCGATTGGAAATGTTGGTTGGGATCCCCGATATCGAAGAAACCATCCCATATCCCTACAGAATTATCTGTTATGTAATTAATACTTCCATCCGCCTGTTGTTCGGGATTGATATAATTGGTTACAATTCGATTGTTCGAAGCATTAAAATTGAAACGTAACGACTTGGTAAGGTTGTAATTGACGGTATATTGCCAATCGAATAAGAAATTTCGCTGATACAAGGTAGGAATACCAATGTTCCCTGGCAGTAAATTCAACTCCCTAAATTTCTGCTCGTTGTACTGTCGGATGATATTAGAACTTACAGCGATATTCGAAGGCAACGGATTGAAGTTTAGATCCTTCAAAAATTGCCAATACTTACTTCTAAAAATAGAGTCATTCTTCTTGAACGGCTCAATCGATTTTTGAGGGAAGCTGTAATCGTAAGTCGCTCCAACACGAACATTCTGATCCAGTGATTCTTCAATTTCAAAATCGTTATGATCTACCTGATTGTAAGAATACGAGAATGTGAAGTTTTCAATATCGTAGGGCATGGGCTTCTTATCCCCCGTACGCTCTTTTCGCACTCCAATGAAGTTAATACTTTGGCGCTTGGTATAATCCACCGCCTGATCTTCATACGCCTCTTTTAAATTGGCATCTGTCTCATTATCGATACGCGTATCCAATTCTATATCCTGTAATTCTGGATCGAATTTTGGGGTTATGAATTCCTCTCCTATTCCATAATTGAACGGCAAGACAACTCCCCACTTTTTTGGTAGCAGCTGCCCTAAATTAAGGTTGGTCACCACATCATACAAACGGGTATCTTCCAGACTTCGTTGGTTTGGACCTTGTTCTATAGATCCAAATCCTATAGTACTAATACTTCCCGTAGCACTTACATTGGCAAAATCGGCAAGGTTGGCATCTACATTGGCCACTGCGGCCCATCCTCCTTTGTTATCCAGTTCAGAAAGACGTAATTCGTTAAACCAAGCCTCACCGCAAATATTGGAATTCGAATTGTTTCGCAGACCAATCATGATCACACGTACGTTTCCAAAACTCGGATTTCCTTTAATACCAAATCGGAATTTAGGATCCGCATTTATGGTTCCATCTGCTGCATAGCGAACGCCATCCGCATCTGCAGGTAACAGCCCTTCCTGCCCAGAACTCACAGCGATACTTTTAAGCTCCTGTAAAGCGGACAATGGGAATTCCAATCGGTTATCGCTAGGCCAGACCGTTTCAGCATCGGCATCAGTAGCATTTGCGATATTTGGTGAAACCTTCAAAGGCATTTCAATTTCATAGAAACTGGTGTTAAGGTCGGTCCCCAATCGGATAAACGCATGCATTTCATCATCTGCCAATCCAATTCCAGATTCTTCATCGGCTTCGGCATGGACAAACATTTCCAGGTTCTTGTATTGACGCATGTCCACGTTGAAGTTTTTGTAAACCGCACGCGCATCTCCGGCCTCCAATTCGCAAACCCGCAATGCCAATGATTGCTCGTCTTGACGAATAATATTGTTGTTCTGATTCAACTCCTCACGGAAAACGCCCGGAGGAATCACATAGTTACTATTTTGAATGATTCCCACTGCTTCGTTTTCGAAGGTGGTATTGTCATTCTCGTTGGGTTCCAAATCATTGGCCACATCCAACGAACCTGCATAGCGTCGATAATCGCCACGGAACAATTCCAAGGTACCTAATCGAAGTACGGTAGGCTGTTCGAATTCACTTACAAACATACGCATGAAACGAATGGATCGGAAGTCGGAAATACCATTAACAGCTTGCGTGGGTTCATTCAATGGAATTCGGAACTGAATCCAACGCACAGGAATTTCCTCGTTGGTTTGAGTTGTAATCTGGATTTCCTTAACATCGGTTACATACTGACTATTGTCGGCATTCATTCCTGGCACTACATTCACTTCGTATTGGAAGTAACTGTCTACCGTATTCATGGTATTATCGCGGTTCACATCTTCCACATCGGGTTGTGCATTGTTACCTCGATCTGTGTTACTTACGGTCTCAGGAGAGTTACCATCGGTACCATTGTACAAGCGGTAACGTTGTAAAATATCCCCTTCTGCCTGTAAGAAATATTGATAGTTGTCCCGAGCTGGATCCTCACCAGAGAATCGAGCCACGATAGAGTTTTCAGGCTCAACAGGCTGACCATTGATATCCAATACAGAATTCTCCTCGGTATCTGGTTTTCCGTCCAAACCAACATCCTGGTTGGTTCTTTCCTGTCCTTGTGTACTAAAAGTATATACCAAAGATTGGTTCAATGGAACTTTGGCCAAATTGGTGGGTAATACGTTGGCATTTCCACCATCTACCGGTAGACCATTTTCATATTGCTTTCGACCATCTTTAAGGATATCCTCTGAGATGTTACCCATGTTGAATACCAACTTACCACCTTGGTTATTAGTATTCTCATCATAAATAAACGGATCCATCAACCAAAACTGAATGTATTCCACATTGGAACGCTCAAAATCGGTCGTAGTCAATTGGCGCATGATTCCCCCAAAATTTCGTTCTGGATTCTGAAGCGAATTGATATTTCCTAAATCCGTTTCGGTAGATCTATAGTTATAAGGTCCCCGCTCATCTGGATAATAGGCCAAATCTAAGGTAAATAATGCCTGCGTTTGTCCTTGAACAATATCTTGGTCTGGGAATATTTCGTCTCTAAACACCCGTCGTGTGAATGGGGAAGACAAGTCTTCATCTGAAATACCATCGGGACGCTGTGAACTATAGAAAACTGGATCAATGGTATACCAGTTCAACAAGGCACGACGGTCATTGGAACCGATATCATCCGGCGGAACATCTTCCTGTCCATTATGTGCTACGTTTCCAAATCCGTTAGGAACACTGGAAAGTGTCCACGTAAGTGGAGCACTAATATCGATGGCTGTTTGAGCCGCTTCAAAGTCATCGATATAGGAGGTTGTTTTTCCATCGAAGTCTGAAACTTTTGGTGCACCCGGCAATAAATAGGCAGCTTCCGCCCGTATCGCAACGTTGGAAGCAACATCGGTATCAATATTAGGAAGTTTGTTCACCAACCGTGTAAGGAAAGGGACTTCAGTTGAGTACTGAAGATTCATTCCTATCATGGTATTGTTAATAGGCTCCGTATCGAAAGCCGATTTCTGGGTTAAGGGTCGCTCGTTCAGATTCAGGAAAGTACCTCCCAATTGGAAATTCTCATTGAATCTATGCTGTACATCAAAACCGGTAAACCTTCTGGTCTGTTGACCAAATAAGGTATTATTTTCGGTCGTAATATTAATTGGAGTGTTTGAGTTTTGTAGTGCCGGGTCTAAAATTTGCACTCGACCCAATTGATAGTTAACCGTGTAATCTACTCCCTCAACAAGGGTTCTACCTCCTGCCGTAACGGTAACCGATCCTGGTGGAATATTGAAGGCCCCAATTGGGATACCATCAGATCCTGTAGACTTATACGTACCACGAATCTGGAATTTATTCTTATCACTGTCCTCTTGTTCTGCTGCAATCTTGGTCGAACGGTACATCGTTCTAAATACATACTTCGCTTGGTTGGCATTCCAACTTGTAGGAACGTCATAATCCTGTCCTCCTCCGGGAGCATCCAGTTGATTAAAGAGAAATTCCCCAAAGGGTTCAACACTTGTAAAGATAATTCGACCATTTTGCTGATCGACCGTAATGCCCGGATAAAAATCGAAGAAACCGTCACCACCATCTTGAGGGTCATTATTAAAGTTCAATCGATCCATATTAAATAATCGCAGCAGTACTTCATCGGTTAAAACATCATCTGCGATATCACCAGGTAATTCTTCCACAGGGAAGCCATCACTACCATCGGCCGGGGTAATATAATTTAAGGGAGAGGGATCCGTATAAAGGATATTCATTCGGAAATCCTCCTGCTCCAACTGAAAAGCACCTATGGGATAGATGTTTTTCATCATTAGGTCCCAAACAGGTTCTTCTACAATGGTGATATTACTTTTCAATAATTTTACCACTAAGTTCTGAGGAATTCCAACCTCATTCTGTTCCGGATTTGGATCTGGATCTGGATCGGGGTTCGGATCGGTTTGCCCGCCTAACGCACCTCCGGTAGCATCTACACCATCGGTTGAGAATTCACCTACCTGAAAAACATTCCCATTTACGGTAAACTGGAATGACACCCCAAGCACCTCGTCATTATTAAGACGTTGATTCAAGGAGATATATCCCAATTGAGAATTTAACTGATATTCGTTAGACTGTAACCTACGGGCGTTCTCCAAGGTTACGTAATCGACACCATCTGCCACTTGAACTCCACTGAATCCATTGGCAACTTGGGCAATGTCACGAATATTTTCATTTAATATGCTTTGCTCACTCGGATTGTCTAAGCCGAATGGGTTAAAATCATTGTTTCCATTATCCGGAAAAGCATTTCGGGAGGTGTTGATGAATCCACCGGGAACTGTATTCAGTCCAATGTTGGTAATATCGGACTCTCCAATATCCTGAAGTGCCACAATATTCCTAACATCGTTTGTAGTATTGTTTCTGTTGGTAATCCAAACTTCAATACGCGTAATCTGAACATTGGAGTTGATAAACGGGTATTGTTCCAACACGCGATCGTAGTTATCCCTAAAGTAGTGAGATAAGAAGAAGTGTCGGTTCTCGTCGTAATCCAACGCAAAAAGCTCGTAGTCGGTAACGGTTGCACCACCTTCGGCCACCACCGATCGTGTTTCGGATCGCTGTTCGGAAAATACTCCTGTAATCGTTGTCTTACCAAATTGCAATTCGGCCTTTACACCGAAAAGACTTTGCGCCCCCTGAATAAGCGAGCTATTCAATGGCATACTTACGTTACCTACTTCAATCTTCTGAATGATATCATCTTCGGTAGGTGTGTATTCCAGTTTGATCACATTCTGAAAATCGAATGTAGATTGGGTGTCGTAGTTAGCGGTCACCTGAAGTCGTTCCCCTACCTTACCCAATAAACTTAAACTGATTCGCTGGTCGAAATCGAATGACAGGTTACTTCGGTTTCTCGGAGAGAAGGAAGGATTGTCCTGTTTGGTGTACAAAATACCCAAATCCATTTCCACGGTACCTTGTGGAATCACTTCAATGGTGTTTCCCCCAAATACACTTTCAAAAAAGTCGGAATTCACGTAAAACGTAGGAAGCAGGTTTTTTTGTGCTTCTTCAGAACCATCTTTACGGCCATCGGCAGCATCAATTTTTTCTTTGAAATACGCCTTCATTTGTTCCTTCATCACCAATTCTTCATACTCCTGTGGTGTAAGGATAATGGGATAGGAAATATCTACGCTACCAATGGTACGGGTTAGGATGTAGCGATCTGTAATGGGATCGTAGGTGTATAAATTCTGAATACTAGCAGGATCGGGAAGATCCAAACGCCCCATGGTAGAACCTGTGGCAGTTGTATCCTGTGAGAATAATTGATTCGTCCCTAGAAGCAATATCCCCAAGATTAAAATTTTCGCTAAACTATATCTCGAATCGTAATTTTTTGTACTCAATTCTTACAAATTTTTTAAGGCTTGTTTAATGATCATTTCCACCGTTGCATTTGGATCTTCTTTGATGACCAAATCACAAGCTTTTTCGGCTTGCTTTCTTGCAAAACCTAAGGTCTCCAAAGCTGATAACGCTTCATTCTTATTCGTATTGCTCGAAACAGCAGAAACATCTTCTAAGCCGTATACTTTTAAAATCTTGTCCTTGATGTCAAGCACTACCCGTTGCGCAGTTTTGGCTCCAATTCCTTTAACGGATTGAATGGTCGCCACATCGCCACTGGCAATTGCTTCTTTAACCTGATCGGGATTAAGGGAAGAAAGCATGGTTCTTGCCGTACTAGCCCCAACACCAGATACTGAAATCAACAAACGAAAAATTTCCCGTTCCACTTGACTGGAAAAGCCATACAAAGTATGGGAATCTTCTCTTACTAACAAATGGGTAAACAATTTTACATTTTCCGAATCGGGGAGTTGCGAAAATGTATGTAGGGATATGTTTAAAAAATAACCCATACCATTGCAATCTATAACAACGCTGGTCGGGTTTTTTTCAACTAGTCTTCCCTGTACGTGGGTAATCATTCCTTAACATCAGTTAAACGCCCAAATATAGTATAATTATTTTCAAGTGTTAATATCGCAATTATGAAAATAATACTACTATTTTTTACTCTTTTTCGTGGCTTCCTTGGCCCTCTTTTCCTTCTCTTGGGCATCCACCACCGCAATAGCCGTCATATTCACGATTTCCTCCACGCTGGCACCTAGCTGTAAAATGTGTACGGGCTTTTTCATTCCAAGCATAATTGGGCCAATGGATTCGACCCCTTTTTGCTCTTTTAGCGTCTTGTAATTGCTATTGGCAGAATCCAAATTCGGGAATATGAGTGCGTTTACTTTCTTCCCGGCCAATTTGGAGAATGGGAATTTACTCTGCATCATTTCGGTATTAAGGGCAAAGTCGGTTTGCACCTCGCCATCCACGATCATGTCTGGATTGGATTTATGAAGCATGTTCACCGCCTGTCGTACCTTGGCGGCATGAGGATCTTTGGAAGAGCCAAAGTTGGCATAGGAGATCATGGCAATCACAGGCGTAAGACCGAACATCTTAACCGTATAATTCGTCATTTGGGCAATATTGGCCAACTCTTTAGCCGTTGGATCGATATTTATGGATGAATCTGAAATAAATACAGGCCCTTTGCCCGTGAGCATAAGGTTGGTCGTTGCCACTTTGTCCACACCATCGAATTTGCCAATAGTTTCCAAAACGGGACGCAGTACTGTTGGATACGCTCTCGCATATCCAGAAATCATCCCATCTGCATCGCCTTCATTTACCATCATTGCAGCAAAGTAATTCCGCTCGCGCATGAGTCGTTTGGCATCGTAATGAGTTACCCCGTTCCGCTTTCGCTGTTGCCAGTATTTGGTGGCATATTCGTTTCGCTTTTCCTTTTGCGCATCACTCTTGGGGTCCAAGATTTCCATTTCTTCTTCAAAATCGAGTTCTTTCATCAGTTCCTCGATCACGGCTTTACGCCCCAGCAAAACGGGGATGGCCACGCCTTCTTCATGTACTATTTGAGCAGCCTTAAGCACATCCAAATGATCGGCTTCTGCGAAAACGATTTTTTTTGGGTTGGTTCTTGCCCGATCGGTAAGCAACCTGGTAATCTTGTTATCACTTCCCAATCGGTCCCGCAATTCATCTTCGTAACGCGCCCAATCCTTTATGGGTTCTGTGGCGACACCACTTTCCATAGCAGCTTTCGCTACTGCTGGAGGGATTTTCTCAATTAATCTCGGGTCGAAGGGCTTCGGAATAATATAGTCTTTCCCAAACGTGAGCTTGGTTTCACCATAGGCTATATTCACCTGTTCTGGAACCAATTCCTTGGCAAGTTCTGCCAAGGCTTTTACAGCAGCCATCTTCATTTCTTCATTTATCTTGGTTGCCCTAACATCCAGAGCACCTCTAAAAATGAATGGGAAACCGAGCACATTGTTTACCTGATTGGGATGATCGCTTCGCCCGGTGGCCATGATAATATCATCCCTTGTTTTACAGGCAATGTTGTAAGCAATTTCGGGATCTGGATTGGCCATGGCAAAAACAATGGGGCGTTTGGCCATGGTCTTCAACATGTCTGGGGAAACAATATTGGCAATAGAGAGCCCCACGAATACATCGGCATCCTTCATAGCCTCTTCTAGGGTATCTATCTTTCTGGAAGTGGCAAATTCTGCCTTTTCTTCCGTTAAATTATCCCGATCTTTTCGGATCACCCCTTTACTATCGAGCATAACAATGTTCTTGCTTGAAGCTCCGAATGCTTTATACAATCTGGTACAAGACACCGCAGCTGCACCGGCTCCACTAATAACAATTTTTACCTTGTCGATTTTTTTCTCTGCCAATTCCAGAGCATTCAGCAATGCGGCTGCCGAAATGATGGCAGTACCATGCTGATCGTCATGCATAACAGGAATATCCAGCTCCTCCTTCAACCTTCTTTCTATTTCAAATGCCTCGGGCGCTTTTATGTCCTCTAGATTAATTCCACCGAAGGTAGGTGCTATACTTTTTACGGTGGCAATAAAGTCGTCTACATTTTCAGTATCCACTTCAATATCGAACACATCGATATCGGCAAAAATCTTGAAAAGCAAGCCTTTTCCTTCCATAACGGGTTTGGAAGCTTCAGGACCTATATTCCCTAACCCCAAAACCGCAGTACCATTGGAGATCACAGCTACCAAGTTCCCTTTGTTGGTATACTTGTACACATTGTTGGTGTCCTTGTCTATCTCCAAACAAGGCTCTGCAACCCCAGGGGAATAGGCCAAGGCCAAATCCCGCTGTGTAGCATACTTCTTGGTTGGAACCACTTGGATTTTTCCCGGTTTGGGCTTGGCGTGGTACAATAGGGCTTCCCGTCTTTTACTTTGCTTGCTCATGGAAGTTCTTGTTAAGAGGTACAAAGGTAACTGACCCCTAGGGAATAGGGAAGGTTATTTTAAGAAATTTATATTGCGCTTTAGGCCCGTGAATTTGGTTCGTTTTACTGCGCTTTTTCTGAAGATTTCCTGAAAGACCTCTTCTGTAATTTCCTCCCATTCCCCTCGCGACATGGATAATAATTTGGGATTGGGGTCGAAGAGGGGTTCTTTATGACTTTTACTGAAACGATTCCATGGACATACGTCCTGACAAACATCACATCCAAACATCCAATCATCGAACATTCCGGAAAAATCATTGGGGATCTCGTCTTTTAATTCGATCGTGAAATAGGAAATGCATTTGCTCCCATCCACCACGTAAGGTTCAACTATGGCCTGTGTGGGACAAGCATCGATACAAGCGGTACAACTTCCGCAGTGGTCGGTAACCGGAGTGTCGTATTCCAAGTCCAAATCCACAATGAGTTCGGCAATGAAATAGAAGGACCCTACTTGCTTGGAAAGTAGATTGGTGTGTTTTCCCATCCATCCCAAACCACTTTTCGCCGCCCATGCTTTGTCCAAAACGGGAGCGGAATCTACGAAGGCACGCCCGTGCACATCCCCTATTTCGGTCTGGATACTGTGCAACAGTTCTTTCAGCTTTTCCTTGATCACGAAATGGTAATCGGTTCCGTAGGCATATTTAGAAATTTTATAGGCGCCTTCTTCTTGAAGCTGACTGGGATAATAATTTAACAATAATGAAATCACCGATTTGGAACCTTCCACTAAAAGGGTAGGATCGAGACGCTTATCGAAATGATTTTCCATATACCGCATCTCCCCATGCATTCCGTCCTTAAGCCATTGTTCCAATCGCGGGGCTTCTTCTTCCAGAAAACCTGCCTTGCTCACTCCACAGGAGAGAAACCCGAGTCGTTTGGCTTCGGATTTGATAAAGTCGGTTCGCTGTTTCAGATTCATACATTGTGGCTCAAGCAATGCACAAGATACTACCTTTCATAAATATGGATCACAAAAAAAGGCACTCTTCATAGGCGCCTTTTCTTGAAATATTAATTCTAAAATATTTACTGAATTACCAATTTCTGAATACTGCTATTTCCTTCAGAAGTGGTTAACTGCACCAAATAGATTCCTTGGGTAAGAGCCGAAACATCCAACTGCTGTGCATCTTGGATATTCACGTCTCTCATCACCAAAGTACCGTTTAGCGCGATCACATTAGCGGTTACTCCAGTGAACGCCTCGGTAACAATTTCTACCCTATCCTGCGCTGGATTAGGGAATAGTTGAAATGCATTTTGGTTTTGGTCCTCGATGCTCAAGATGCTGCAAGTTTCATCTGTAAACGGGGTAAAGGTTCCGAAATCCCAAAACTGATCGAACTCCAAACAGTAGAAAAAGATCTTGTCGAAATCCTGAATGTCATTTCCCCCAGGAAGATCTATGGTAAAGCTTTTGGCCCCATTCTGCGGAACCGTTGCACTTCCCACCAAACCAAACTGAACATTCTGTAAACTGGCAATGGGTGTGGTTGTAAGTTGGGTATCTGTTAGACCTCCCGAATTCACCAAATAGGCGCGAATGTCTGGACCGGATGCGGTCATAAAATCATCGCCCAATTCGAGTGTTACCGAATTATCCGGGTTAAGGGTTACTTCTACCGTCCCTTCCACATTGTACATGGGAATACTATTATTGTTTCCAAAACCATCTACGGCTTCCAAGCACTGTGCCCCAATTGTAAAAGTAGAAAATAGGGTTAAACCAAAGAGTACTAATTTTTTCATGATTGTTATTTTGAATTGTTTGTGGGTTTCAGTCGTAGAAAACCCAAAACATTTCACAACTATGAGAAATTTATGATGTTTCCCTTACTTTTTTGATCGTTTTTCGAAAGTTACGAAGGTATCCAAGGGCTTTAAGGTGATCAAAGGATTCAACGTAATGGATTCCCTTTCGGTGGTGATTTTATAGTTTTTCACCAAATGCGAAACAGCCAGCACCATTTCATAAATGGCAAACCCCAAACCAATACACAAGCGCGGCCCTGCACCAAAAGGATAATAGACCCCCGCATTCTTTTTCTTCTGAACTCCCATAAAACGCTCGGGTTTAAATTGATCGGGCTCCTCCCAATAATCCGGATGTCGATGGAGCTCGTAGAAGGAGATCCCCACTAAAGTGTCCTTACGGATGTGATACCCGCCTAGGGTGTCGTCTTCCAAATTCTCACGATCGGTAATCCAAGCAGGGGGATACAGACGCATGGATTCGTCGATAACCGCTTTGGTATACTCCAATTTCTGAATCTGCTCAATAGGGTTATTGGTCTCTTCGGAAACAGCAAGTGCTTCTGCGAACACCTTTTCCTGAACCTCGGGATGTTTCCCCAACAACCACGTGGTAAAAGACAATGCATTCGCTGTGGTTTCGTGACCGGCTACAAAGAGAATGGTAATCTCATCGATTAGTTGTTTGATGGTCATGGGTTCGCCGGTATCTTCATACCTCGTGGCCAACAGCATATCCAGCAGATCATCGTGATTCTCCTGCGACTGTTTTCTTTCTTCAATGATCCCTCTTAGAATGAGCCGGCTTTCCTGTGACAGCTCCAAATGTTTTTTTACTTGTCCAGTTAGCTTGAACCACCATGCCTTGTGTGGCAATCGTACCTCCTTTACCAAAAATTCCTGAACTTCTTGAATGATGTATTGCAAACGCTCCAAGGTTTCTTCTTGGGCCGACACATGAAACAGCGACTTGGCCACCACTTGAAACGCCAGACGGTTCATGATGGGAAATACATCTGTTGATTGTTGTAGCGGCAGAACCTCCAACTCCTTTTCTATGGTCTTTTGCATTAAGCCTACCAATTGTTCCATCTTCTTTTTATGGAAGGCAGGTTGTATTAATCGTCTTTGCTGTAACCAATACTCTCCGTTAATCGTAAGAAGGCCATTCCCCAAATATTTAGACAGGTAATTGGTTTGAATTTTCGACTTGTAATAGTTTTTATGGTTTTTCCTAAGAATGTATTCTACCACCTCCTTGTCCCTAGAAAGCAGCAAATATCTTTTTCGGTTTAATCGAACGGAAAAGGTATCGCCGTATTTTTTAAAAAATTGGTTGTGGAATGGAATGGGATTTTTACGAATGGCTTCGGCATTCCAAAAAAACTTGAGGATGGATAGGGATTTGGGGTAATTGTATTTTTTGGTTTCTGACATTGATTGTCCGGTCGAGCGCAGTTGAGACCTGTTATTAAAGTTGACGCTCTAACAAACCCCTCGACTGCGCTCGGGGGGACACATGTATATTTAAAACAATCCGCCTTGTGAAGGACCTTTTAATTTTCCTAGATGCTTATAGGCATGCTCTGTCACCTCTCTTCCTCGAGGCGTTCTAATAATAAACCCTTGCTGAATGAGGAAGGGTTCATACACTTCTTCAATGGTTTCTGCACTTTCGGAAACTGCCGTTGCCAATGTTGTAATCCCTACAGGACCCCCTTTGAACTTATCGATAATGGTGCTCAATATTTTATTGTCCATTTCATCCAAGCCATGAGCATCCACATTGAGCTGTTGCAGTGCATACTTGGCAATTTTAATATCGATGGTACCGTCACCTTTTATCTGGGCAAAATCCCGCACCCGGCGTAACAATGCATTGGCAATACGAGGGGTTCCGCGGCTTCTTCCTGCTACTTCAATCGCGGCTTCCATGGTTATAGGTACATCGAGGATCTTAGCACTTCTTTGTACGATGGTGGTAAGCAATTCGGTTGTATAATATTGCAAACGGGATGCTATTCCAAAACGGGCACGCATGGGAGCCGTAAGCAATCCAGATCGTGTGGTGGCACCCACCAACGTGAAAGGTTCCAGATTTATCTGAACCGTTCTCGCATTGGGACCACTTTCGATCATGATATCGATTTTATAATCCTCCATGGCCGAATAGAGGTACTCCTCCACAATGGGGCTTAATCGATGGATCTCATCAATAAAGAGTACATCACGTTCGTCTAAATTGGTAAGCAGTCCGGCCAAATCACCCGGCTTATCCAATACGGGACCAGAAGTAACCCTAATGTTTACGTCGAGTTCGTTTGCCAGAATATGTGCCAAGGTTGTCTTTCCCAAACCGGGAGGACCATGAAATAAGGTATGATCCAACGCCTCATCGCGCATATTGGCTGCCTGTACGAACACCTGTAAATTTTCCAACGCCTTATCCTGACCGGTAAAGTCGTCGAAGGTCAAGGGCCTCAATTTCTTCTCTATATCCTGTTCTTGGGGTGATAAATGATCTCCCGTGGGATCGAGGTGTTCGTTCATATAACAAATATACGAAGTGTTGGGCAAGTGTTCTTCATCTAAAAAAAGAAAACCACGCATTACTGCGTGGTTTCTGTACAGCAATTCTCCTCTTATTGCTGTTTTTTGGTTTGCGTCAAAATTAATTCTTCATTTTCTTCATCCATATCCCCTTTGAAGGGGATTTAGCAAAGAGCCGCAGTGTACTGCGGCTCCTTACACCATAAGGCTCCCCAGCCCGTGATGTTCTAGTATTATGTTATAAAAGTAGCTTGAAAAAAAAGGGTCGGCAATACGTAAAAATACGTATTTTGAAAGGCAGCCAGTATTAGACCTTCACTTCTTTCCATTTGCCCTTCTTGAACCACAGTATTCCGATTACGGCAATAAGGGCTTCGGCAATAGTGATCGCCAATAATACTCCCAGTACCCCGAAATCGAAATAAATAGCTGCTATATACGCAAATGGTAATTGAAACAACCAAAAACAGAAGAAATTGATCACTGTTGGGGTTTTGGTATCCCCCGCCCCGTTGAATGCCTGAATAACCACCATTCCATAGGCATAAAAAACATAACCCGCTGCAATGATACGCAAGCTTAGGGCACCGTACTTTATCACTTCAGGTTCATCACTGAAGATCTTTATAATCATGTCTGCAAACAACAAATAGAAAAGGGACACCACGATCATAAACCAAGCGTTGTACTTTCCCGTTTTCCACACCGAGGACTCCGCCCTGTCGGGTTTGCCTGCTCCTAAATTCTGACCTACCAAAGTAGCCGCAGCATTACTCATCCCCCAGGATGGCATGAGGGTAAACATTAAAACCCGAATGGCGATGGTATAACCAGCAAGGACTTCACTTCCGAACTCTGCCATGATGCGCATTAAAAACACCCAACTGGAGGTTCCTATAATGAATTGCCCAATCCCGCCTAAAGACACTTTGACTAGGTTGATCATGGTTCCCGCCCTGATCACCAAATCCTTAAAGCCTACTTTGATCTTCGTCCAACCAAAAAACAATATCAGCAGCTGAAAAATAACGGCGCTTCCCCTTCCAATAGTAGTTGCAATGGCAGCACCTTTTACTCCGAATTCCGGAATTGGACCCCAACCAAAGATGAACATAGGATCGAGAATAATGTTCAATAGGTTTGAAAATATGAGCACCTTCATCGCTGCAGAGGCATCTCCAGCACCGCGAAACACGGCATTAATCAAGAAGAGAAGCATGATGGTAACATTACCTCCCAATAGGATTTGGGTATAGCCATAGCCTTCTTCCACCAAATCGGGCGCTCCACCCATAAGGCTCAATATTTCCTTTGGAAAAATTATTCCGATTATGCTCACCAAAATGGAAACCGCAACCCCTAAGAAAATGGCCTGAACGGCCGCTTGTGATGCTCCGGGGATATCTTTTTCGCCAATCCTTCGGGCCACGATAGCGGTAACGCCCATACTCAAGCCTATGGCTATGGCATAGACCAAGGTTAACACAGATTCGGTAAGTCCTACAGTGGCAATGGCATTGGCTCCCAAACTGGAAACGAAATAGGCATCTACTAAAAAGAAGATGGATTCCATCATCATTTCAAGCACCATAGGAACCGACAGCATAAAGACCGCTTTCCGAATGCTTCCTGAAGTAAATTCCTGCTCCTTTCCGGCAATGGCTTTGGGAAGATGGCGGATTATTTTTTCAATAACGGTCATAACTGGTTGAATTAGCGGGGCTAAAGATAACAAAAAACCCTTCCGAATGATTCAGAAGGGTTTTTCCTATAACGTTTATGTATTCGTTAGTGATTCATCTCTTCTTCATTATCCTGAAGTGGTGTGGTTTGAGGTACAAAGTCCTGACCCGGAATCACATAATCGCTTTCGTCTTTATTCAATTTACTGTAGTCATATGCCCAACGATATACGTGAGGGATGGGTCCATCCCAGTTACCGTGAATATGCTTTACTTCTGCTGTCCATTCTAATGTGTTCGAATTCCACGGATTCTTAGATCCTTTCTTTCCGAAGAACATAGAGGAAATGAAGTTATACAAGAAGATCACCTGTGCCGCAGCAGCGATAAAAGCGAAAATGGTAATCACAACATTCACATCGGCCAAATCATCAAAATATGGGAAGGCCGTGTTGGTGTAGTAACGTCTTGGCAATCCTGCCATTCCTATAAAGTGCATTGGGAAGAAAACCCCATATGCCCCGATGGCCGTTACCCAAAAGTGAATGTACCCAAGGTTTTTGTTCATCATTCTACCTTCGAACATTTTAGGGAACCAATGATACACCCCGGCAAAAAGACCATACAATGCACTAATACCCATTACCAAGTGGAAGTGAGCTACCACGAAGTAGGTATCGTGTACATTAATATCGAGCGCACTATCTCCCAAAAGAATTCCCGTTAAACCTCCTGTAATGAAGGTAGAAACCAATCCGATGGAAAATAACATCGCTGGGTTCATTTGCAGGTTCCCTTTCCAGAGCGTTGTTATATAGTTAAATGCTTTTACCGCAGATGGAATCGCAATCAAAAGGGTCGTAAATGTAAATACAGATCCCAAGAATGGGTTCATTCCCGAAATAAACATATGGTGACCCCATACGATGGTAGATAGGAATGCAATCGCTAATATAGAAGCAACCATCGCTCGATACCCAAAGATAGGCTTACGCGAATTGGTCGCAATAATTTCTGAAGTGATCCCCAAAGCAGGTAATAATACGATATACACCTCAGGGTGTCCTAGGAACCAGAACAAATGTTCGAAAAGTACGGGTGATCCTCCTTGATTGTGTAGTACTTCACCTGCGATATAGATATCCGACAGGAAGAACGACGTTCCAAAACCTCTATCCATGATCAATAACAAAGCTGCCGATAAAAGTACTGGGAAGGATACTACCCCGATTACAGCAGTAATAAAGAAAGCCCAAATTGTCAAGGGAAGTCTGGTCATAGACATTCCTTTGGTTCTTAGGTTCAATACGGTTACGATATAGTTTAGTGATCCCAGTAATGAAGAAGCGATAAAAATAGCCATAGACACCAACCATAAAGTCATCCCGGTTCCTGAACCTGGTATGGCTTGTGGCAATGCACTCAACGGAGGATAAATGGTCCATCCTGCCGAAGCGGGTCCCGCCTCCACAAATAGCGAAAGCACCATGATGACACTGGAAAGGAAAAACAACCAGTAAGAGATCATGTTTAGGAATCCGGACGCCATATCACGTGCTCCAATCTGCAACGGAATTAATAGGTTACTGAAAGTACCACTCAATCCGGCAGTTAATACAAAGAATACCATGATGGTACCGTGAATGGTCACCAAGGCTAGGTATACACTTGGATCCATAACACCACCTTCTCCCCATTTACCCAGAAGAATTTCGTAAACCTTGAACTCCTGATCTGGCCAAGCCAGCTGCATTCTAAAAAGAAGCGACATGGCAATACCAATGATTCCCATAAACAAACCTGTGATCAGGTACTGCTTAGAGATCATCTTGTGGTCTTGACTAAATATATACTTAGTTATAAAAGTCTCTTTGTGATGATGCCCGTGATCGTCGTGGTGATCTGCTGCTAAATCGTGTGCGTGTGCTGACATATCTTTCTAAGCTATTTTTTTGTTATTGTTTAAGCGTTTGTGCTAATGTAGCCTGTTCTGCAATCCAAGCATCGTATTCCTCTTGGGTTTCCACTATAATCTTCATTTGCATATTGTAGTGGTTATTTCCACAAATCTTGTTACAAAGAAGCATGTAGTCGAAAGTATAAGGCTCTAAACCTTCTTCTCCTTTAGCTAATAACGCTTTGCTATTTTCTTTTCTAATATTGTTAATCTTGGCCACCTTGGCAATGATTTCTTCATTTTCCCTCATTTCCAAAGTAGTCTTGGTTGGGGTAAAAGCGAATTGAGTAATCATACCCGGAACACAGTTCATCTGCGCTCTAAAGTGCGGCATGTAAGCGGAGTGCAATACATCCTGCGAACGCATTTTGAACAATACTTTTCTTCCCACCGGCAAGTGAAGCTCGTTTACCACGATATCATCCTGAGCGTTGGGATCTGCGGCATCCACTCCTAATTGGTTGGCACCTTCTATAAGGCGCACACTAGCTTCTCCCAAGGTATTGTCTTCCCCTCCATAGCGCGCTCTCCAGTCGAACTGGTATGCGTACAATTCTACCACTAGAGGATCATCTTCGGTATCGATATTCATGATATCGGTCCAAGTGAAAAGCCCGTAGATAATCAACCCTGCCAATACAATTACAGGAATGATGGTCCAAATGAACTCAAGCTTATCATTGTCTGCAAAGAAAACGGCTCTTTGACCCTTTCTTCCACGGTACTTAAACGCGAAGTAGTGAAGCAACCACTGGGTTACAATACCCACTACAAAGATCAGGATCATGGAGATTAACCATAATTGGTCGATTCCTACCCCATGCTCGGAAGCAGATTCTGGAAGCATTACATCCCCCCATAACCAAAAGCAAACGATACTAAGTATGTAAATAAAGATGACAAATCCTAACATGAGCCATCCGTTCATGTTATTGTCTTTGTCGTTGGCTACTTCGGAATCCTCTTGATGGCTTTTAGACAACTGAAATATCTTACCCATTTGCCAAACAGCAACTCCAAAAAGTATGATTACTAGTACAACTAAAAATGCGGTCATCGTTATCTGTCTTCTTTAATTTAATTAATAATGAAAATGCTTGCTTTCCTTCATAAACGGGCTTCCTTTGGCCAACAAAGGCGCCTTGGTCAATGCTGTAAATACAATAAATATAAACAGCCCCAGGAAGAAAAGTAGTGAACCTAATTCCGGCAATCCAATGAACCAAGATGTTCCTACTGTTCCTGGCATTACCATATTGAACACATCGATATAGTGTCCTGCCAAGATTACGATCCCTGCCATGATCACAAACCAGTTTACACGTTTGTAATCGCTGTTCATTAGGATCAACAATGGGAATATAAAGTTCATTGCAAGCATTCCAAAGAATGGTAATTTATAGTCTTCTATACGGGTTACGAAATACGTTACCTCTTCAGGGATATTTGCATACCAAATTAGCATGAACTGGGAGAACCATAGGTACGTCCAGAATATACTGAAGGCAAACATGAATTTCGCCAAGTCATGGATATGACTATCGTTTACGAAATCAAGATATCCTTGCGATTTCAAGTAAATGGTGATCATGGCGATTACTGTTATGGCGCTTACCATCATACCAGCAAATACATACCATCCAAACAAGGTAGAGAACCAGTGCGGATCGAAACTCATAATCCAATCCCATGACATCATGGATTCTGTGTAAATAAAGAACACCAAGAATCCAGCGGCCAACTTAAAGTTCTTTTTAAACCATCTATTGTCGGTTGCTGTGTCCTGATTCAATGTCCATTTTCTGGACAACCAACGGTAGGCATTGAATCCAGCCAAATAGATTACGGCACGGATCAAGAATCCAGTGGTGTTTAACCACCCTTTTTTACCGTCGATTAATTTATCATAATGATCACTTTCAGGATTCACTAATTCTGGATCCATCCAGTGGAAAATATGGTTTACATGGAAAACGGATAGCAATAATAAAATCAAAATGATACCCGATGCCCAAGGCAAGTAAGCCGTGATCCCTTCCATTACCCTAAATAGTACGGGCGACCATCCTGCTTGAGAGGCATGTTGTATGGCATAGAACGCCAAGGCTCCCAAAGCAATCATGAAGAAGAAGAAAGAAGCAATATAAAGGGCGGACCAAGGACGGTTTTGCATCTGGTGCAATACGTGCTCGTAATGCGCATCCCCTCCGTGAGCATCCTCTGCGTGATCTCCACCATGAGCCGTAGTGGCTCCATGGCTATCGGTAGTGGCGTGACCTCCACCATGTCCATCACCATGATGACTGGCTTCGATTTCCTTCACATCTTCAATCGTCTTAGGTGTTAAGGCATATCCAGTCACAAAACCGATCGCTCCCAACAGCATGCAGGCGATTGCAAAAATTCTTACTTTATTAGGTAGCTTATACATTTCCATATCTGTAGCTATTCTCTTTGTTCTTCGGTTAGTGTTGTTCTTCGTTTTCGTGATCCTCTCCTTCATGACCTTCTTCTCCTTCATGAGATTCGGTTTCATTGATCATGGTCGCAATACCTTCGGCAACATCTTCCATAGGCGTTACAATCTCAAGTGGTGGTGTTCCTTCCAGTGCTGCTTTCAAATTCATGACATGCATGGTAATTTGCCAACGCTCTTCCTCGTTGGTTTGAGAAGCATAGGATCCCATGGAATTCAATCCATACATCTGAACATGATAGGTTCCCCCGTCATTGATTACCCTTCCGGGGTCTGCATAACTGGGAATCCCCAGAATCTTTTCATTCTTCACCAATATTCCTTGCCCATCTCCTTTATCACCGTGGCATAAAGCACAATAGATAGCATACATCTCTTTCCCCTTATCCAAATTCTCTTGGGTCACTGGAAGCGGGTTGGTTAACTCAGCCTTTGCCAAATCACGCCCTTCATTAGTGTTGGGATAGTCATACGGTTGCCATCCACGTGGAATGGAACCTTCTGCTGGAAGCATAGCTTCAGAACCTCCCGTAACATTTTCGAACACCGCATACTCACCGTAGGTTTCGTACCCTACCGGCTCATACATATTGGGCATGTATTGATAGTTGGGTTTATCGCTATTGAAACACGATACCATCGTGATAGAAGCGGCAAACAGAAGTGCTATGTTTAAAATACGTTTCATATTAGTGATCGTCTTCTTTATCGTGTAAACTAATTTCGATGGCTCCTGTATCGCTCAAGAATTTAGAAACCTCGTCCACATTGTGGTGGCCAGCGTCGATTGCCATTAGAAAATGGTCATCGGTAGTTCTTACATCTGGATTCTCTGCCTTTTTGAATGGCCATAACTTACTACGCATGTAGAAGGTAATTACCATAAGGTGGGCAGCGAAAAATACCGTCATCTCAAACATGATCGGCACAAAGGCTGGCATGTTTTCTATGTAGCTGAAACTTGGCTTTCCTCCAATGTTTTGTGGCCAATCTTCGATCATGATATAATTCATCATCGTGATGGCAACGGCTAGTCCCACACATCCGTACATAAAGGAACAGATTGCGATTCTAGTATCTTCCAGTCCCATGGCCTTATCGAGTCCGTGAACCGGAAATGGCGTATATACTTCATCAATATGATAGTGCTCCTTGCGAACTGCCTTTACCGCGTTCATTAGGATATCATCGTCGTTATAGATAGCGTGAATTACTTTCGAAGCCATACCTTAACTGTTTTTAAGTTTAGCAGCCTGACCAGCCCAATCGTCGCGCTTGGCGCGTCCTGGGAACTCTCCAGTGATGCTGTCTAATAAATCGTATTCTCTATCGGTCATTTTACTTACCTGTTCGAAGGTAAAAATGCCCAACTGATGTAATTTTTCTTCCATTTTAGGCCCAACTCCACTGATTCTCTTCAAATCATCGGCAGTCTGGGTATTCGGATCAAAGGTTCCGATACTGCTTAACAAGGAGTCCGCTTTTGCCGAATGATCTTCTTCAGCAACATCAGAAACATCATCAATTGCTTCAGAAGTTTCCACTACGGCAGCAGCTCCTTCGGGCATATCATAATGCTTAGCATCATCGCCATGCTCAGCACGTAATTTCTTGTACTTACTACCTGAAGACTTCAAAATAGACTTCACCTCAGCCTGTGCGATAACCGGGAACGTTCTTGAATACAATAGGAACAATACGAAGAAGAATCCGATGGTTCCTATAAAGATTCCGATATCCACAAAGGTGGGTGAGAACATGGTCCAAGAGGAAGGAAGGTAATCCCTGTGCAATGAAGTAACGATAATTACGAAACGCTCAAACCACATCCCAATGTTTACAACAATGGAAATAAAGAAAGAGAACATGATACTTCTTCTCAATTTAGGGAACCACATAAACTGTGGCGAGAATACGTTACAGGTCATCATCGCCCAATACGCCCACCAATAAGGACCGGTAGCACGGTTTAGGAATGCATACTGCTCATATTCCACACCAGAATACCAAGCGATGAACAGCTCCGTGATATAGGCAACCCCTACTATGGATCCCGTAATCATGATCACGATGTTCATCAATTCAATATGCTGAATGGTAATGTAATTTTCTAGATTGGACACTTTCCTCATAATGATGAGAAGCGTGTTCACCATCGCAAACCCAGAGAAAATAGCTCCCGCAACGAAGTAGGGAGGGAAGATGGTCGTGTGCCATCCTGGAATTACCGAGGTTGCGAAATCAAAGGATACAATGGTGTGTACCGAAAGTACCAGTGGTGTTGCCAAACCGGCCAAAACCAAGGAAACTTCTTCGAAACGTTGCCAGTCTTTCGCACGTCCACTCCATCCAAAAGACAAAATGCTGTATACTCTTTTTGTGAATGGTGTAATAGCCCGATCACGAATCATCGCGAAGTCGGGAAGCAAACCTGTCCACCAGAATACCAAAGAAACCGAAAGATAGGTAGAGATCGCAAATACATCCCAAAGAAGTGGCGAGTTAAAGTTTACCCACAAAGATCCAAATTGGTTAGGGATGGGCAATACCCAATAGGCCAACCATGGACGACCCATGTGAATAATAGGGAACAATCCTGCCTGAATCACCGAGAAGATGGTCATGGCTTCCGCGGAACGGTTGATCGCCATTCTCCATTTCTGACGGAAAAGTAGCAGTACCGCCGAAATCAGGGTTCCTGCGTGACCAATACCGACCCACCAAACGAAGTTGGTAATATCCCAGGCCCAGTTAACGGTTCGGTTCAATCCCCAAACCCCAATACCTGTCGAGATGGTGTAAATGATACAACCCAATCCCCACAAAAAGGCAACCAAGGCGATGGAAAATACTATCCACCATTGTTTGTTGGCTTTTCCTTCTACTGGAGCGGCTACGTCCACGGTTACATCGTGGTACGATTTATCTCCCGTAACTAAGGGTCTTCTAATAGGTGCTTCGTAATGCGACGCCATATCTATATATTCAATTTCTTAGTTAGATTATTATGCTTCGTTTGTATTTCTCACTTTGGTTTGGTAGAACACATTAGGTTCGGTTCCTACCGCTTCCAATAAGTGGTACATACGTTTATCTTCTTTCAATTCGAAAATCTCACTGTCGTGATCATTGATATCCCCAAATTTGATTGCTCCGGTTTCACAAGCAGCCGAACAAGCTGTCTTGAATTCACCACTCTTCACAGGTCTTCCGTCACGCTTGGCATCCAAAATGGTCTTCTGAGTCATCTGGATACACATAGAACATTTCTCCATCACACCTCGTGAACGAACTACGACGTCTGGATTCAATACCATACGACCCAAGTCGTTGTTCATATTGTAATCGAATTCATCGTTCTCGGCATACAAGAACCAGTTGAAACGACGTACTTTATAAGGACAGTTGTTCGCACAGTAACGTGTTCCTACACAACGGTTATACGCCATGTGGTTCTGTCCTTGACGACCATGAGAGGTAGCAGCTACCGGACAAACCGTCTCACAAGGAGCATGGTTACAGTGCTGACACATCACCGGCTGGAATGCCACTTGCGGGTTGGCCGAAGCGCTTTCCATTTCGCCATACTCAGAAAGGGAGCTTCCCAATCCGGAAATATTGTCTTTCTTCTCAGCATCCCCAGCGAAGGAATCTTCGGAAGAATAATATCTATCGATTCGCAACCAGTGCATGTCACGGCTACGACGCATTTCAGATTTACCTACTACAGGAACATTATTTTCCGCATGACAAGCAATCACACAAGCTCCACATCCCGTACACGCATTCAAGTCGATGGAAAGGTTGAAGTGATGACCAATAGAACGATCGAACGCCTCCCAAAGATCTGCATCTGGAGAGGTTACTGGAATTTCCTGGTGGTCTTTAGACACCTCAGGAATTGGATTCCAATCATGCACATCCTTCGTATTGAAAATCTCCAAGGTTGTTTCGCGAATGATATCGCGACCCATCATCGTATTGTGCAATTGCACACAGGCAAACTCGTGTTCTCCAGAAACTTTCTCTATAGTTACACCTGCCTGCGTAGCTGAGAAATTATTGTAGAATGCATAAGCATTTACTCCCGTCTGCATCTCACTCTGAACAGAGTCGGTACGACCATATCCAAGCGCGAGACCTATAGATCCAGCAGCTTGACCAGGCTGAATCAACACAGGAACTTTCTCTAAGGTTACACCGCCCATGGTCACATTAACCAAACTTCCGTTCAATCCTCCGTTGGCCACATTCCAGTTCTCTAATCCAAGCTCTTTGGCATCGGCAGCAGAAACGGTAACGTAGTTATCCCAAGATGTTCTTGTAATTGGATCAGGCAATTCCTGCAACCATGGGTTGTTGGCCTGTTGCCCATCTCCCAATCCAGTCTTCGTATATAAGGTAAGCTCGAAACCTCCTTCTTGGGCCGCACTCAAGGCACCACTAGAGGTAGAAGTTTCTGTAGTTTCGGCTGTATCGGCATCGGTAGTGATTTCAACAGCACTTTCGTATACTCCATCGTGTAATGCTTGGCTCCAAGAACCTCCATCGGCGAGGATGGTAGCACTCCACATATCTTTCAAATAGTTGTAGTAAGAGTCTCCATTTTCGGTCCACTGCACCAAACAATCCTGAAACTGTTGCGTATTGAACAACGGACGGATCGTTGGTTGTGTTAAACTGAACACTCCCTTTTTCAATTGTGCATCTCCCCAAGATTCTAAATAATGTGGGGTAGCAGCCACCAGTTTTGCTTTGGAAGCCGTTTCGTCTTCCTTCATCGCGAATGCTAACGTAAAATCTAGGTTTTCATAGGCAGCAGCAAACTCGGTATGCGGGAAAGAATATACTGGATTTACACCCACGGTGATCAATCCTTTTACACTTCCGCTCACAACACCATTCATAACATTGGCTACTTCGCTAGCACTTCCCATGGCAGTCATTCGAGGACGATCTTTGTCTATCACCTCACGGGACTCGTTGTATGTTAAAACAGCTTCTTGCAGCCTAGCATCTTCCACTCCAGTAATAATCACACCCTTGCTTCCCGCCTTAGCCAATTGCGCTTTGGCTTTATTTACAGCTTCAGCTACATTGTCGGCAAGACCTGAGGTTCCTCCACCCAACAAAGCATTAAGCACTGCTATTTGATCAGAGGGTTTTACAGGAACACGAACATCAGCATTAGCCCCAGAAAGCGTCATGTTGGCTTCGAATTGGAAATGCTTGGACATTTTTCCATTCTTTGGAATACGTCCTTTGGCATATGCTCCTTCGTAACCACCCCCTTGCCAGTCACCAATAAAATCGGCTCCTACAGACACAATCACTTCTGCCTTTGAGAAGTCATAATCTGCTAAAGCTCGGGTTCCATATTTGGTTTGGAAAGCATCCGCAGCGGCACTGGAAGAAACCGTATCGTAAATGACATGGCGAATGTTTGGATATTTTGTTTTGAAATCGGCAATCAATTGCGAAGTAGAAGGACTTGCAAAAGTTTGGGTAAGCAATACTACATCTTGGCCGGCGGTTGCATTCAACTTGCCAGCAACTGCAGTATGCAATTCGTCCCAAGAAGCATCTTCTCCGTTCACTTTAGGTCCTTGAAGGCGATTCTTGTCATACATGGACAACACGGAAGCATGCACACGTGCATTTACACTACCGCCATGCTTGGCCATATCGTTTCGCTCTATCTTGATAGGACGCCCTTCACGTGTTTTCACCAATACATTGGCAAAATCGAATCCATCTGCAATCGTACTTGCATAATAGTTAGCTACTCCAGGAACGATTTCGTCCGGTGCCACTACATAAGGAATGGATTTGATAACAGGACCTTCACAGGCAGCCAAAGAAGCAGCTGCGGTTGTGAATCCAACATATTTTAAGAAATCGCGTCGTGTGGTCGAAGAGGCTTCCAACGTTTCTTTGTCGCCTAAGAAATCATCCGTAGGGATGGGCTCGACAAATTCGTTTTGTTTCAGCGTCTCAACAATAGAGCTATTCTCGTTTAGCTCTTCAACACTTTTCCAGTATTTCTTGTTTGATGCCATATTATGATCGTAAAATAATATTCAAGTTTAATTTTAGTAGTGACATTTTCCACATTCCAGACCACCCATTTCGGCTGCGGTCAACTTCTCCTTACCGTACTTTTTGGAAAGCTCCGCATGGATCTTTTCGTAGTACTCATTGTCTGCTACATTCACATTGGTTTCACGGTGACAGTTAATACACCATCCCATGGTGAGCGGAGCGTGCTGCTCCAAGATTTCCATTTCCTCTACCGGACCGTGACACGTCTGACACTCAACTCCAGCTACGGTAACGTGCTGTGAGTGGTTGAAATATGCAAAGTCTGGTAGGTTGTGGATGCGAACCCACTTTACAGGTTTTTCTTCGCCTGTGTATGCTTGGGTAGCTTCGTCCCAACCTACGGCCGCATATAATTTTTGAATTTCAGCATTGTAGTCCACACCATATTCATTTTGTCCTTCTACCTGCGTAGCAGCTGCCACTTCTGCAATACTCTTGTGACAGTTCATACATACATTCAAAGAAGGAATCCCCGAAGTCTTACTCTTACGAGCAGAACTGTGGCAGTAATTACAATCGATCTGATTCACACCAGCGTGGATTCTATGCGAATAGTGAATTGGTTGAACCGGAGCGTATCCTTGATCCACCCCAACTTGCATCATCCATCCATAGGCAAAGTATCCAGCAGACAGCAATAAGAAAATGGAAGTTACTAATACCAAGAATTGGTTTTCGGCAAAGGCTTTCCAAATTGGGGTACCTTTTTCTTTCTCTTTCAATTCCACCCCTTGCGACTCGGCAAAGCGACGTAATGTTTTGTTCACCAAGATCAGGACAATGATGAGCATCCCAAACATCAAAGCAAGAATCGCTAAGATGATATTGTTTGAAACGCCTGGATCTGGTGTCACCTGCCCATCACCTTCAGGAATCACCGGCTTAGGTGGTGCAGTATAAGTATAGGCAAGAATATTATCGATATCATCATTGGTCAAGGTAGGAAAAGCAGTCATGACTGCCTGATTGTTCTCATTGAACAATTTCACCGCTAAAGCATCTCCAGCCTTCACCAATTCCTGACTGTTGCGGATCCACTTGTACAACCACTCACGATCGTACTTATCACCAACACCGCGAAGTGCTGGACCCGTTGCCTTCTTTCCTAATTTGTGACAGGCCGCACAATTGGCCTTAAACAATTTCTCACCCGCTACCGTATCGGCAGCCTGCGTGGGCAAAAAAGAAGTAGAGGCGAAAGTGCTTTGGGAGAAAGAAAGGGTTAGTACTAAAACTAACGCTATAAATGACCATTTTTTGGGTAGATTTCGGTAAGGTACCTTTTCCATACGATCGGTTATATTATTATCCATAAGTTTGGCACGCAATTGGTTATAAATGGTTGTGTTTTCGAACATTTTTTACGTGCCACAAATAACTGTGCAAAAGTACGCCATAAAGTCGATTTTCGAAATCCAAATGAACTGTTAAACCTAATTTATATAGATTCTAAATAATAAATATACTCCTTTAAAAGTTATTTAGATTTACATTTGCAAAAAAGAAGGAATATGATTGCATTTCGAAACCCATACAAGCTTCTGATTTTGACTCTTTTCTTAACGTTGATTTCCGTTTCCGGACAGGCGCAAACGGCCACTGTTACCATAAATCAGGATGAGAAAATCCCACAATTATTGGAGCTGAAAAAAGAAATGGAGAAGGATAATGAGCTTACTGAAGGATTTACGATTCAGCTTTATTATGGTTCCCTAAGAAGAGCCAATACCGTGATTTCAAATTATAGAAACAAGTATGCACAATGGCCCGCTTCTATTGAATATGAAACCCCAAATTACAAGGTTTGGGTAGGAAATTTCACCTCCCGACTTGAGGCCGATCGGGCGCTTCTGGAAGTGCACCGAAATTTCCCCACGGCCTTTGTTTTGCAGCCCAACAAGAAATAGTTCAAACAACTATACAACATAAAAAAGCGACCCTCGGGTCGCTTTTCTTTTTCTATAATCTTCTAATTACAACTTCTTCTTTACGGCTACTTCCTGGAAGGCTTCCAGAATGTCCCCTTCTTTGATATCGTTGTAATTCTTGACTTGCATACCACAATCGTATCCTTTGGACACTTCCTTCACATCATCCTTGAATCGCTTCAGGGACGCCAATTCTCCGGTGAACACAACCACACCCTCACGGATCAATCTAATTCCTGAACTCCTGAAAATCTTACCATTGGTCACCATACAACCTGCAATGGTTCCAATTTTGGAGATTTTGAAGGTCTCTCGGATTTCGGCCGTACCTGTAATCTCCTCTTTCATTTCTGGAGACAACATTCCTTCCATAGCATCCTTCAGGTCGTTAATGGCATCGTAGATAATCGAGTACATTCTGATATCGATTTCTTCTTTGTCCGCCAATTGACGGGCATTCCCCATAGGACGAACATTAAACCCAATTACGATCGCATCCGATGCAGAAGCTAAGAGCACATCACTTTCGGTAATGGCACCAACTCCTTTATGAATGATATTTACCTGAATTTCTTCCGTAGATAATTTTAAGAAGGAGTCAGTCAAGGCTTCTACCGATCCATCCACATCCCCTTTCAGGATAATGTTCAATTCTTTAAAGTCACCCAATGCAATTCGGCGACCAATCTCATCCAGTGTAATATGGCGTTGCGTTCTTACACTCTGCTCACGTTGAAGCTGAGTACGCTTATTGGCAATGTCCTTCGCCTCACGTTCATCTTCGAATACATTGAACTTATCTCCTGCTTGCGGGGCTCCATCCAAACCTAAAATGGATACGGGTGTCGAAGGCCCTGCTTCTTTTATCTTTTTACCACGCTCATCGTGCATGGCTTTTACTTTTCCACTGTGTTGTCCAGCCAGTACATAATCCCCAATTTTTAGGGTACCACCCTGCACTAGGATGGTAGAAACGTATCCACGTCCTTTATCCAAGAATGCTTCCACTACGGTTCCATTGGCCACCTTATTAGGGTTGGCTTGCAATTCCAACAATTCTGCCTCCAAAAGTACTTTTTCAAGAAGTTCGTTCACCCCTTGACCCGTTTTGGCTGAAATATCATGCGATTGGATTTTTCCACCCCAATCTTCTACCAACAGGTTCATACTGGCCAATCCTTCTTTGATCTTATCGGGATTTGCAGTTGGCTTATCTATTTTATTAATCGCAAATACAATGGGAACTCCAGCTGCTTGGGCGTGTGAAATAGCTTCCTTGGTCTGCGGCATGATGTCATCATCTGCTGCCACCACAATAATGGCTAAATCCGTGACCTGGGCACCACGGGCACGCATCGCGGTAAACGCTTCGTGACCTGGTGTATCCAAGAAAGCAATTTTTTGTCCGCTCTCCAGAGTTACTCCATAGGCGCCAATGTGCTGTGTAATTCCACCGGATTCACCTGCAATCACATTTTCTTCACGAATGTAATCCAACAGGGACGTCTTTCCGTGGTCTACGTGACCCATTACGGTAACAATAGGCGCTCTTGCTTCCAAGTCTTCTGGACTGTCCTCCACTTCTTGGATGGCTTCCTCGATATCGGCGGTAACAAACTCTACGGTGAAACCAAATTCATCGGCAACGATACTCAAGGTCTCGGCATCCAGACGTTGATTCATGGTTACCATCATACCCAAGGACATGCACGCAGAAATAACTTGGGTAACGGGTACATTCATCATAGTAGCAACTTCACTTACGGTAACAAATTCTGTCACCTTAAGCACTTTGCTTTCTGCATCCAACTGTGCCAATTCATCTTCGGTCTTCTGCCTGTGGATATCACGCTTTTCCCTACGGTATTTGGCAGCCTTTCCTTTAGAAGATTTTCCTTGCAGTTTTTCTAAGGTTTCCCTTACCTGCTTTTGTACTTCTTCTTCACTTGGCTCCTCCTTGGGAACATGTGTTCTTCCTTTTCCTTTGCCTCGATTATCTCTGTAATTTCCACCTTGAGAAGGTCCTTTACTAATTCTACGACGCTTGGTTTTCTTCTCGCCCTTCTGATTCTTATCATCCTTCTTCGCATCCTTCTTCTTCTCAGGCTTCTTGAACTTGGAAAGGTCTATTTTATTCCCTGTAAACTTAGGACCATCCAGTTTTTTGTACTGGGTTTTTACCTTTTCGGGGCCCTTTGGGGTTTCTGGCTCGGTCTTGGCTGCTTCCTCTTTTTTAGGAGCTTCTTCCTTCTTGGCCTCAACCACTTCTTTCTTCTCCTCTTTCTTAGGAGCAGGTTCTTTTTTAACCTCTGGCTCGGGAGCCTTTTCTTCTTTAACAGGAGCTTTGGCTTCTTCCTTGGCTTCTACTTCTTCCTTGACTTCTTCCTTCTTCTCCTTATCTCCATCCAAATCGATTTTACCCACTTGCTTGGGGCCTTCCAATTTGGCTTCGGCTTTGATCACGCGAGACTCGGTTTGTTTTTCCTCCAATTCCTTCTCACGTGCCAAGCGCAACTCTTCCTTTTCCTTGCGCTTTTCCTCTCCCACTTCTTTGGAGGCAACCTTTTTGCTTTTGTCGGTTTGAAATTCGTCGAAAAGCACCTGGTATTCAGCATCACTTATCTTCGTAGTAGGGCGTGCCTCTACGTCGTATCCGTGCGATGCCAAATGCTCCACAGCACGATCCAGTGAGATGTTGAACTCCCTTAGTACTTTACTAAGTCTCATTGTTTTTACTTCAGCCATAAACTGCTTTCCTGTTATTCTTTTTTATTATTGAATCGTAAATGTAGTCAAATCTTCGACTACTCTTCAAATTCTTCTTTTAATATGTTGACCACCTCTTGAATGGTCTCCTCTTCCAAATCGGTTCCATTGACCAAGAAAGAGATATCTTTTTCCAATACACTTTTTGCTGTATCCAAACCGATTTTCTTGAATTCATCGATGATCCACTCTTCGATTTCATCGCTAAACTCGGTTAACTCAACATCCTCCTCGGCACCTTCACGCAACACATCGATTTCATAACCCGTGAGCTGACCTGCCAAACGGATGTTGTGCCCACCACGACCGATCGCCTTGGACACTTCTTCCGGTTTTAGGATCACCTCTGCACGTTTGGTTTCATCATCAATATTAATAGATGTCACCTTAGCGGGACTCAATGCTCGTGTGATGAAAAGGTTAAGGTTATTGGTATAATTGATTACGTCGATATTTTCGTTCCCCAACTCGCGTACGATTCCATGAATACGGGATCCTTTCATACCTACACAGGCTCCAACGGGATCAATACGATCATCGTACGAATCTACTGCTACTTTTGCCTTCTCCCCAGGGATACGAACTACTTTTTTCACATTGATAAGACCATCGAATACTTCTGGGATTTCCTGCTCGAACAATTTCTCCAAGAACAAAGGACTGGCCCTGGACATGATGATGGCGGGTTTATTCCCTTTAAGCTCCACACTCTCAATAATTCCACGTACGTTATCCCCTTTTCTGAAGAAATCGGATGGAATTTGCTTTTCCTTCGGAAGGATGATCTCGTTTCCTTCATCATCCAATAAAATCACAGCTCTGTGTCGAATGTGATGTACTTCTGCTGTGTAAATATCGCCTTCCAATTCCTTGAACTGCTTATAGATATTGGTATTATCGTGTTCGTGAATTTTAGAAATAAGGTTTTGACGCAAGGCCAAGATAGAACGACGTCCTAAATCGATGAGCTTCACTTCTTCAGACACATCCTCACCCACTTCGAAGTCATCCTCTATTTTGCGCGCTTCGGTCAAAGAAATCTCCTCATTGGGATCTTCCACTTCACCATCGGCAACAACGATTCGGTTTCTCCAAATTTCCAAATCCCCTTTATCGGGGTTAATAATGATATCGAAGTTGTCATCACTTCCGTATTTCTTCTTGAGTGCATTTCTAAAAACATCCTCCAGGATCGCCATAAGCGTAACCCTGTCTATCATCTTGTCATCTTTGAACTCTGAAAATGATTCGATCAACGCTAAATTTTCCATATCATTCTAATTAAAATGTTATCATAACTTTTGCTTCTACAATATTTTCATAAGGCACTATCGCCTCTTTTTGAACGGTTACTTTTCCTTTGCCTACAGGTTTGGGTTCCCTTGTTTTCCACTGAAGGGTAATATCGAACTCACTAGCAGCTACCAATTGCCCCTCTAAGGTTTCCCCTTCCGTTTTCACTTTCAACTTGCGCCCCACATTCTTCACGTATTGACGGGCCATCGTGAGGGGTTCGGATACCCCGGCGGAAAGGACTTCCAGGGAAAAATCTTCTTCTTCCCGATCCAAATTGTGCTCGATGGCACGACTTACCGCGATACAATCCTCAACCTTTACTCCGTAGTCTCCATCGATGGTTACCCGAATCTGATTGCCGGGTGTAATCTCAAGATTTATCAAAAACAAAGAGGGATTTTCATCCAGTGCTTTCTGCAACAATGCTGTAACTTTCTCCTGCATCAATTTTGGCTATAAAAAGAGGGGACTTCCCGTCCCCTCGTCGTACTGCGCTTAAATTCGGTGCAAATATACTATATTTTTCGGGATAATAAAAACCAAAGGGCTCATTATTATTTTGTATTTTAATTGTGCTAAAACCTTCCAATTTATACACTTATGAAACGCATTCTCGTTCCAACCGATTTTTCTGTTCAGGCCGAAAACGCTCTTAAAGTGGCCGTTCAAATTGCACGAAAGAACAAAAGTGAGATCTACTTGGAACACTCCCTAAACCTTCCATCGCACATGAACGATGCAGGACAAACCGGGGCTTTACCAGAAGCCCTGTACTTCATTCGGTTAGCAGAGAAGGAATTCGAAAAACTCTTGGAAAAACCTTTTCTGGACGATCTGGATATCCATGAGGCCATAGGCCATGGTGAAATTTACGATGATGTGCAGCAAACAGTAAAAGAAAAGGACATCGACCTCATTGTTATGGGATCCCATGGATCGAGCGGTTTCAAGGAAATGTTTATTGGAAGCAATGCCGAAAAAGTGGTACGCACATCGAAGATACCTGTATTGGTTATTAAGAACGAACACCCCAATTTTGAAATTAACGATTTTGTATTTGCTACCGATTTTTCTGAAGAATGTCGCACTCCTTTCGACAGAGCTCAAAAGTTTGCCAAAGATGTCGGCGCTAAAATACACTTGCTCTACATTAATACCCCTAGCGGTTTCAAAACTTCGGCAGAAGCTACTGCCATGATGAAGAACTTCCTTAAAGGGATGGGAACCGAAAACTACACCCTCAACATTTACAACGATATCTCCGTTGAAAAAGGGATTTTAGGTTTCGCTAAAGAAAATAATGCCCAGTTGGTAGGCATGAGCACGCATGGCAGAAAAGGACTTTCCCACTTCTTCAACGGAAGCATAAGTGAGGATCTTGTAAACCATGCCAACATGCCCGTGATCACGTTTAAAATATAATTTTTTACCACTGATTATCAGTGCCTTAGTTCACTACTCCCCATAGACATCCAAGTTTGGCACGCAACTTGATTTCACTTGGTTGAACTCAAACCAAATGTGACATGAGAAGCCAACTAAATGACAATCCGTACAGAAAGCAGCTTCAGCTGGAAAGTCAGTTCAAGCTAGCTCAAGAAATGAAAAACGAAGGAGCCTACAGCGCCGACGAATACCACAGATTGGTGGGCTATCTAACCCGTGATTTTATTGTGTTGCAAAATAGCGAGCCCAATGTGGCCATGCGATGGGATTTTAGTGAAGACCCTGTGGGAAAGGTAATGATGGAGCTCACGCTCGCAGCCATACAAAATAGAAATATTGAAAATTTAGGATAAATTAAAGTTAGTTTTTTGGTTGAAGGAGGACTCTTAGCGGGGTCCTTTTTCTTTTGTTTTTCATCCATCATCCCAGCCAAGCATCCAAGATCTTTCTAACCTATTACAAAATGACACTATGCTTTCACGAAGTATTTAATTACTTTTAAGGATTCCTAATTAGCATCCTTTCGTATGAAAAGAAGGAACTTTATTAAAAAAGCCGCCTTATCTTCCCTTACTAGCCTCATCGGCGCAGAAATTGTTTTTGGAAACCTAATTCCCGAAGGTTATGCCCCCTTGTTCCTGCAGGATCCGGATCCTTTTCAACTGTTCAACAAGGACACCCGAATGACAGTGCTCAACAACAAACCCTGGAACATCGAAGCCAAAGCTCATCTATTGGATGAAAAAGTGACCTCCAACCAATTCATGTTTATTCGCAATAATGGGATTATCCCTAAAGCTATAGATCTCGATAATTGGAAAATCACTTTTAAGGGTGAGTCTGTTCAACAAGAAAAATCCTATTCCCTCGCCCAACTGAAAGAGAAATTTACCCACCACACCTATCAGCTTACGTTGGAGTGCGGCGGCAACGGCCGCAGCGAATTCGATCCTCCCGCCATGGGGAATCAGTGGACAGTGGGCGCAGTTTCCTGTGCCTCTTGGACAGGCGTTCGATTGCGGGATGTATTGGAGGATGTAGGAATTAAAAGCAACGCCGTTTATATTGGTTATCATGCCGCGGACACCCATTTAAGTGGCGATCCTGAAAAAGCACCCATTTCCAGAGGGGTTCCCATGGATAAGGCTACTATGGACGAAACCCTATTGGCATTTAAAATGAACGGGAAGGATATTCCCTTAGCACACGGATACCCATTACGACTCGTCGCTGGTGGATGGCCGGCCTCAGCTTCTGGGAAATGGATTAATGGGATTAGTGTGCGCAATAAGGTGCATGATGGCAATAAAATGACGGGGACTGCCTATCGTGTCCCCTGCGACCCTGTAGAACCTGGAGCAAAGGTAAAGGAGGAAGACATGTGTATTATAGAATCCATGCCCGTAAAATCCCTCATTACATTTCCCCGAACAGGAGCGGTACTCAACAAGAAGAAAACTTTGGAAATTCGAGGACATGCTTGGGCTGGGGAATTAGAAGTAGCCAACATGGAATACTCTATTGATTTTGGAGCCACTTGGAACTCCTGTTCCTTAGAAAAGCCAGTAAACCGACTGGCATGGCAACATTTTTCGGCTAAGGTTACCCTTCCCAAAAAAGGATATTACGAAATCTGGGCAAGGGCCACGGACACCCAAGGAAAAAGTCAGCCCATGATATTACCGGGATGGAACCCGAAAGGCTATCTTAACAATGCCTGCCATAGAATCGCCGTGAAAGTAGTGTAATGGATAGGAACGAAGAATTCAGAAAGAGCGTCACTATCATTTACAAGGGATTTATTGTATTCTTTGCCTTCTTTGGTATCGTTTTATGCCTACTCATTTATATCGCATTGGACCATACATTTTCCGCTTTCAAACAGGAGGACGATACCCCCTATGCAGATGTGATGGATATAGACGAAGATCGGATTGAAAATGGTATTCACGTGCGAACGGGGCTTGTTGAAGCGGAAGGGCTGATGGAAGTCGTCCATAATTGTACCAATTGCCATTCTGCGCTCTTGGTTACTCAAAACCGAATGGATAAGGAACGCTGGGCCGCCACCATCGATTGGATGCAGGAGACTCAGAATCTATGGGATCTTGGGAAGAACGAAGAAATCATCATAAATTATCTGGTGACCAATTACCCGGTCCCGAAAAAAGGAAGGAGGCAAAATCTTGAAAACCTCGAATGGTATGAATTGGAAGAATAGCCCTCTAATTTTTATATGCATCCTATTCTTTTGCTGCAATGAGAAAACTGAGGTAAAAGAAGAACCTATTACTTCGCAACCTAAGGATTCGTATTATCGAACAGATCACATTATCGAAGCTCAGGAATTGGCATCTTCCATGGGTAGACCTCATATTAAGATTATTGATTTCAGAAAAGAGAAAGGCTATAACGATGGCCATATTGATGGAGCCTTAAATATTTGGCGAAAGGATATCGAAGAGACTTCCTATCCCTATAGCGGAATGATGGCTTCAAAAAACAAGATGGAACTCCTTTTCCAAAGGTTGGGAATAAAAGACCGGGATACGCTCGTGGTGTATGACGATCGGGGTTCATGTGAGGCGGCCCGATTTTGGTGGTTGCTGGGGAACTATGGTTTTGACAGTGTAAAAATCCTAAATGGTGGATTGGATGCTTGGAAAGAAGCCGGTGGTTCCATAAGCACACAACCAACTATACAAGAAGCCTCTTCCTTTACCTTCAAAAATGAAAGTTGGAGCCAGCTTTTTATCGACAAAGATTCTCTTCGGTACCTTAGGGCGACCCAAGATAGACTCATTGTCCTAGACACCCGTACAGAAAATGAATTTTCGGGTAAGCGCCAAAAAAGAGGGGCCGTAAGAGCAGGTAGAATCCCTGGAAGTGTATTGATAGATTGGGTAGAAGCCGCCGATTTCGACAACAATGGGAAGTTCAAATCTTTGAAAGAACTAAAAGAAGTTTATGCCACGCTTGGGTCGGATAAAAATCAGCCAATTGTGGTATATTGTCATTCCGGAGTTCGTTCGGCGCATACTACCTTCGTACTCACAGAATTATTGGGCTATAAAAATGTAAGGAATTATGATGGTTCATGGACTGAATGGAGTTATATGGAACATTTTCCAGTAGAAACCGACAGTACTACCATTTTATTTAAATGACATTATGGAAAAATATTGGGAGGCCATTGTAAATGCGATTTTAAGAACAGCGGACTGGACTTGGAAATCCATCCTATTTGAAGTTCCTTGGTACCAGAACTATTTCTGGGGACTAACCCTAATCTCATTGGTAATCTGGGGCCTGGAAATGCTCTTTCCTTGGCGCAAGGAACAATCCATTTTTCGGAAGGATTTTTGGCTGGACGGTTTCTATATGTTCTTCAATTTTTTCATTTTCTCGATCGCCATTAGCGGTATCTACAAATTGTTAGAATTGGCCTTTGGCGAGTTGAATATAACGATTACATCCTTGGCCCTCATCGATATGAGCACATGGCCCATGTGGTTACAATTGCTCATTTTCTTTATCGTCTTGGATTTCGTGCAGTGGTTTACTCATATCCTACTGCATAAGTTTCCCTTTTTATGGCAATTCCATAAAGTGCATCACAGTGTAAAAGAAATGGGGTTCGCCGCACATCTGCGTTATCATTGGATGGAAAACATCCTGTATAAGCCCTTGAAAACATTTGGCGTTATGATATTGGGTGGTTTTGAACCGGAACAAGCATTTATTGTGCATTTCTTAGCCATTGCAATTGGCCACTTAAACCATTCCAATATCAAGATCACCTGGGGACCCTTAAAATACCTCATCAACAATCCAGTGATGCATTTGTATCATCATTCCTATGTTTTACCAGAAGGCAAGTTTGGAGTGAATTTTGGGATTAGCTTGAGCCTTTGGGATTATATATTCAAAACAAACTACATTCCTGAGGACAGCGGAACGATAGCCTTGGGGTTTGAAGGTGATGAGCATTTCCCGAAGGGATTTTGGGGTCAGATCATTTATGGGTTCCGGAAGAATTCCAAATAAAAACCCTTCATCCTATAAAAGACAAAGGGTTTTCACTTAACAATCTACAATTATGAAATGGGTTCAACACTATTGAAGGTCGTATCTATCTAAGTTCATAACCTTAGCCCAAGCCGCTACAAAATCGTTCACAAATTTCTCCTCACTATCATCGGCACCATATACTTCGGCTATTGCTCTCAATTCGGTGTTAGAACCAAAAATAAGATCGGCACGGGTGGCTTTATATTTTACATCACCCGTTCCGCGGTGGCTTCCTTCGAAATATTGATCATCATCAGAAGTTGATTTCCAGGTGTAGGTAAAGTCCAATAAATTGGTGAAGAAGTCATTGGTAAGACTTCCTTTTCTATTGGTGAATACTCCATAATCTGAACTGTCGTAGTTTGTTCCTATCACTCGCATTCCGCCTACAAGAACTGCCATTTCGGGAACTGTAAGGGTTAGCAGATTCGCTCGATCTACCAACAAGTCTTCCCCTGCAATTTCCAATCCGTCTTTGATGTAATTTCGGAAACCATCTGCAATAGGCTCCAGATAACTGAAGGATTCCAAATCGGTTTGTTCTTGGGAAGCATCACCTCTACCTTGGGTAAATGGCACTTCAATGTTATGTCCTGCATTTCTAGCGGCTTCCTCTACGCCTGCGTTTCCTGCCAGTACGATTAAGTCTGCCATGGAAACATCACCCGAAAATTCATTTTGAATTCCTTCAAGCACCTGTAATACCTTATCCAATTCGGCTGGATTGTTCACAGTCCAACTGCGTTGTGGTTCCAAGCGAAGACGTGCTCCATTGGCACCCCCACGTTTATCCGAACCTCTAAATGTTGATGCTGAAGCCCAAGCAGTGGTAACCATTTGTGATACACTTAATCCTGAAGCTAAAATCATTTTCTTAAGCGCGGTGATATCTGAATCACTTAGGGTATAACTCACCTTTGGAATTGGGTCTTGCCACAACAATTCCTCTTGTGGCACCTCAGGACCAAGATAACGATCGATGGGTCCCATATCCCTATGTGTTAATTTGTACCAAGCTCTTGCGAAGGCATCCTCGAAGGCTTTGTGATCTTTATGGAAACGTTGTGAGATTTCAAGGTAGGCAGGATCTGTTTTCAGGGCGATGTCCGCCGTGGTCATCATTAAGGCTTGTTTGCCATTGGGATCTCCTGCTTTCGGAGCCATTCTTGCGTTCGATTCGGCCGTGGGTGTCCATTGATGCGCTCCCGCTGGGCTCTTTGTTAATTCCCAATCGTAGTTGAGCAGTACATCGAAATAATCGTGATCCCACTGTGTTGGGTTTGGCGTCCAGGCACCTTCAATTCCACTTGTAATGGTATCGTCCAGGACTCCTGTTCCATAAGTATTCTTCCAACCTGTGCTCATTTGCTCAATGGGTGCACCATGAGGTTCCACACCTACATATTTTCCAGGATCTGCCGCACCATGTGCTTTACCAAAGGTATGTCCTCCGGCCACCAATGCCACCGTTTCTTCATCGTTCATCGCCATACGCCCAAAAGTTTCGCGAACGTCTTTCGCAGAACCCATGGGGTCTGGATTACCATTAGGACCTTCAGGATTCACATAAATCCAACCCATCATTACAGCCGCTAAAGGGTTTTCTAATTCTCCATCTTCATAACGCTCTTCATTGGCACCCCACTGGGTTTCACTTCCCCAGTACACATCTTGTTCTGGCTCCCAAATATCTTCACGACCTCCGGCAAAGCCAAATGTTTTAAAGCCCATGGATTCCAGGGCACAGTTCCCCGCCAAAATCATTAAATCTGCCCAAGAAATTTTTCTTCCATATTTCTTTTTAATGGGCCATAACAGCAATCTCGCTTTATCCAAGTTTCCGTTATCGGGCCAACTATTTATAGGAGCAAAGCGTTGGTTACCACCGCCGGCTCCACCACGACCATCGCCTACACGATAGGTTCCGGCGCTGTGCCATGCCATACGAATCATGAATCCGCCGTAGTGACCATAATCCGCTGGCCACCAATCTTGAGACTGTGTCATTAGGTCTATAACTTCTTGCTTTAATTGAGCAAAGTCAAGACTGTTAAAAGCATCTGCATAATTAAAATCTTCCCCGAGTGGGTTTGATTTTTCTGAGTGTTGACGGAGTATATTCAGTTTAAGTTCGTTTGGCCACCAGTCGCGATTTTTTACACCTTCGCCACCTGTGTTTTTATTGGTCCCATTCAAAAAAGGACACATGTCGGCTCCATTGGCCCCCGTTGGATGATCGTTATTTCCCATTGTTCATTTTTTTAAGTGGTTTGAATTGACTCAAATTTAGCATAATCTACACTTATTTTCCCTATCGCTATAATCGATAAAAACTATGAATTTATTGGAGCGACTTATATATCCCTATAGGAATGATTAGACCTTAGTCAATCGGGCCAAAAGATCATCTCTTTGTTCGGGATCGATCATGATGATAGGTTCAGAATAAACCAATGGCATCCGATCACCATATTTCTCCCGTAATCGTTCATTAATCAGACTAAACAAAAGGGATTTGGAAATACATTTAAGAAGAAAAACCTTCTTGGATTCAATACCACTTTCCCCATGAAAGCGATACTCAGACTCATTACTTAGCAGTGCATTTGCAACCAGCCCTTCTTCCAAAAGAAAATCTGCGACCTCCTGAAGTAAAACAATGTTCTCGGAAACTACTTGAAGTGACATCATAGAAATTGGATTTAATGAAGGTAAAATTACCATTTCGAAATGCTTACACTCATAAAAAATAGTTAAAGTGTTACATATTAATAGTATTACTATTATTTTTGGACAACAAATTAAATAACCATGGACAAACTAGGCGTACAAATAACCATTAATCCATCCCTTTATTCCAAGAACCCAGAATCGTCCGAGCTAGGACGAAAAATCGTGTCCAAAAGCATTGAAATGCTGGAACAATTGGGCTATGAGACCTTTACTTTTAAGAAGCTTGGAGTGGAAATTGGATCTAACGAAAGTTCTATTTACCGTTACTTCGACAGCAAGCATACCTTACTCGTTTATTTGGTAAATTGGTATTGGAGCTGGATGGAGTACCGTTTGGTTTTCACCACCCACAGCATGCCCAATGCTAAAGATAAACTGCGTACCGCTCTCGAAATGCTCACTAAGGAGACCAGCGAAGACAATAGTTTTTCCTATATCAATGAAATGCTTCTTCATAAAATTATTATTGCAGAATCCAGCAAGGCGTACCATACCAAAGATGTCGATGCCGAAAATGAAAAAGGATTTTATAAAACCTACAAACGCGTAGTACAACGTGTGAGTGAAATGGTGCTTGCATTGAATCCGGATTTCGAATTTCCGCACATGCTCATTTCCACTGTTATTGAAGGAGCACATCACCAACGATTCTTCTCCAAACACCTGCCATCCTTAACCGATTTCGAGGAAGGTAAAAACAACATTGTACGATTTTATACAGATCTAGTTTTCAAAACCATTTCCTAAATCCAACTTGCTATGAACAACGGAAATATGACGCCTTGGCAGCGTTTTATAGGCTTGCTCAAACTTGACCGAAGGGACATTCGGCAAATCATATTCTATGCGATATTCGCTGGACTCGTGGCACTTTCATTGCCACTGGGAATCCAAGCCATTATCAACCTCATCCAAGGGGCTCAGATCAGTACCTCATGGATCGTTTTGGTTATCCTAGTAACCCTTGGGGTTGGGTTTCAGGGAGGATTACAACTCATGCAGATTAGGATACTGGAAAACATTCAGCAAAAGATATTTATGCGCAGTTCCTTTGAGTTTGCCTACCGGTTCCCAAAAATAAAAATGAACGAACTGCGCAACTATTACCCACCAGAGCTCGCCAATCGATTCTTCGATACCCTTACGGTTCAAAAAGGATTATCCAAGGTATTGATCGATTTTCCGGCAGCAGCGCTGCAAATCATATTTGGACTGTTGCTACTGTCCTTCTATCATCCCTTCTTTATTATTTATGGTATTCTATTAATTGGACTCATCTATATCGTATTCAAATTAACAGCCCGCAGAGGCCTCGAAACCAGTTTGGAAGAAAGCAAGGCCAAGTATCGCGTAGCGCATTGGATTCAAGAAATTGCCCGTTCCCTCATCAGTTTTAAGCTATCTGGCAAAACACAGATGGCCATGGAACGTAACGATAAGTACACTACCTCTTACTTAAATGCCCGTGAAAATCACTTTCGGGTATTGTTGCTGCAGTTTACACAAATGATCGGTTTCAAAATTTTGGTGACGGCGGGGCTATTGATCATTGGAGGGCTTTTGGTGATCAACCAACAAATGAACATTGGTCAATTCGTTGCAGCGGAAATTATCATCTTATTAGTGATCAGTTCCGTGGAGAAACTCATCACGGGTCTAGAGACCTTTTACGACATACTTACTTCCTTGGAAAAAATAGGCCAAGTAGTAGATAAGGACCTTGAGGCACAGGAAGGCTTGGATCCATTCGATCATTCTGATAGCATCTCTCTAGAGCTTAATGATATCGCATATGTCACACCCGAAGGAAAAACCATACTGAAAGATATCAATGCACGGGTTAATAATAAGGAAAGAATCGTACTGCAAGGGGGATCAGGGTCTGGTAAGACAACCCTTCTCAAATTACTTTCAGGACTTATTGAACCTACTAATGGTAGCTTTTATATTAACGACAACGCTTTGGAAGGAATCCGAACCAATGCTTTTAGAAGTGTGGTGGGACAGGTACTTCCCGAGCAATTTCCTTTCGAAGGAAGTATTCAGGAGAATATCACATTGAACGATCCTAGTATCTCTATGGAAAAACTGAATGAAGTAATCAAAGCCGTCGGGCTCTTGGATTTCGTTAAGGAGCAGCCTAAAGGACTGCACACCGTTATATATTCACAGGGACAACAGATACCACACACCATATCGAAACGGATCCTATTGGGCCGGGCCATTATTAATGAACCCAAATTACTATTACTGAAAGACCCATTAGAATACATAGACCCTGAAGAAGCGCGAAAAATTATAGATTATCTCATTGCTCCAGAACGACCCTGGTCGTTGGTTGTATCGAGTAGAAACCCCTATTGGCAAAATCGATGCGGCCGTACTTTTTTATTAGAGAACAAAACCCTTTTAAATAAGTAAGTCCATGCTCAACATAACACACAATAACGTAAACAAAAAAGTAAAGCTCGACGGTTACAGTGCTTATTCTAAAGCCCACAAACCTTTGCATTACCGCTATTTTAATCGTTTCCTGATTGTCTTCTCAATCATAGCCGTGGTTATCTTATTCCTTCCTTGGACGCAAAACGTTACAGGAAATGGATTTGTAACCACGCTTACCCCCGACCAACGTCCGCAGACCATACAATCCCCCATTCCGGGGCGCATTGAAGCTTGGTTTGTACGTGAAGGGGACTTTGTGAGCAAAGGTGATACCATTTTGCACATTTCTGAAATCAAGAATGAATATCAGGATCCCAATTTGGTAAATCGAACGGTACTTCAGCGCGATGCCAAAACACGTTCTGTAGCTTCTTACAAGGACAAGATTGTTGCTTTGGACAATCAGATTGGAGCACTGCAAAGAGAACAAAGACTGAAATTGGAGCAGGCCAAGAACAAAGTCCAGCAAAGTCGCCTAAAGGTGGTTTCCGATAGTATAGATCTGCAAGCTGCGAACACCAATTATAAGATTGCAGAACGCCAGTACGATCGAACAGTATTACTGCAGCAAGAAGGCTTAAAAGCTGTTACCGATGTGGAGGAAAAGCGCCTGAAACAGCAGGAAACGCAGGCAAAGCTGGTTTCCCAAGAAAATAAGCTCTTGGCAAGCAGAAACCAACTTATTAATGCTCAAGTGGAAGTAAGTAGGGTTACGGCAGAATATGCCGACAAGATTGCCAAGGCACAAAGTGATCGCGCCACGGCTGCTTCTTCTCAATTCGAGGCTGAAGCAGAAGTTGCCAAACTCGAAAACCAGACCACCAATTATAAAATCCGTAGCGGGATGAACTACGTCACCGCGCCACAAAATGGATATATCAACAAAGCTTTGAAGGCCGGTCTGGGCGAAACCTTTAAAGAAGGAGAGCAATTGGTGAGTATTATGCCTTCTGAATACGATCTGGCCGTCGAAACCTATGTGGATCCGTTAGACCTTCCCTTGATTCACCTCAATGAAAAGGTACGCATTCAGTTCGACGGTTGGCCTGCAATATTCTTTAGCGGTTGGCCCAATGCTTCCTACGGAACCTTCGGCGGAAAAGTAGTGGCCATCGAAACCTTTATCAGTGAAAACGGGAAGTTCCGAATATTGGTGGCACCCGATGAGGA
>JAHQVM010000005.1 GCA_019634365.1 Flavobacteriaceae bacterium
AAGGGTTGCTAAGGCTTCACAGGGTCTATTCCCTCCGCCTTTCTTGATAACATTTCAGTCTATTAATGAACTATGGACAAAGTAAAGGTATAAAATCGTTATACACAACCCTTACCTCATTATTTTCCCAAATGGATTCCACATTCCCTATGGGAAAGGGCTTTTACCGGATCGAAATAATCGAATTCTGCCGGTAAATCATGTTTTTCCATATATCGCAGCAGCTCATCGTCTGTGTAATGAAAGAAGGGACTTACCTTTAGGATTCCGGTTTCAGTTAAACTAAGTATATCTAAGGAATTCCTGAATTGGGTTTGCCCTTTTCGAAGGTTCGTAAACCATACGTCGGGTTCATATTCGCGAAGTGCTCGTTGGAAAGGTTCCAATTTTACTTTTTCGGAAAAAGTACTGTGATTGGGATTGTCCAAATCGGGTCTTCCCAATGTATGATCTAAAAACGCCGTTGTGAATTGGGGCGTATAGATATCTAAATTAAGTTGAAGTCTTTCTGAAAGATCTTGAACGTGCCTGTATGTGGCCGATGTATTATAACCTGTATCACACCAAACTATCGGAATATTGGATTGAAGGTGGGTAGCGGCATGCAATAAAGCTGCTGAAAACGCCCCAAAACTAGTAGTTACAATAGGATTTTGGGCAATTTGAAGAGCAAATGCAACGATCTCTTCGGGGGATTCATAACGCAGGTTTCGATTGAACAAACCTATATTATCGGAAGTGATTTTTTTCATATTATATATTTCCTATAGATTTGATAGGATAAACAAAAATACAATCTTGATTGGGAATAACAAGTAATCTCCATTAATTCTCTGCTACAAAATCGCTAAGGGATGTATTTTCCAATATGGATAGGGTATTGTCACGCACCTGAATCATCAACTTATGAACGCTGCATTGATGCTCATCGGGACAATCGTGGCATTTCTCGTAAAAGTTAAGGCTCACACAGGGCACCATAGCGATGGGGCCTTCCAAAATGCGATATACAGCTGCTATGGAAATTTCGTCAGGGTTCTTTAAAAGGTAATAGCCGCCCCCTTTTCCTTTTTTGGAACCCAAAAATCCTGTTTTTCGAAGACTCAAAAGAATACTTTCCAAAAACTTCTGGGAAATATTCTCCGCTTCAGAAATTACAGAAATCTGTACAGGTTTGTCATCATCTTTTTTAGCAAGATAACTCAGTGCTTTTAATCCGTACTTCGTTTTACGAGATAACATATATACTCTATTTACTCGATAAATATACTGGAAAACTACCCAATAGCTTTACCGTTTATGAGAATTTCGTGAGAAACAGCTACGCTCCCTTCCAGGGTGATGGAAACGGAACAATATTTATCGAAACTAAGTTCTGCTGCCCGTTTTGCTTTCTTTGGATCTATATCCCCTTCAAGGAAAATCCGAACCAAAATCGATTCGAATGGCTTGGCTTCTTTTACTTCCTTACGGGAGCCTTCCACTTCCATATGATAGCTCTTGATTTCCTGTTTCTGTTTCTTGAGAATGGCAATAACATCTATGGCACTGCATCCGCCAACACCCATGAGCAAAAGCTCCATAGGACTGGCTCCAGCGGCTCCTTCTTGGGAAGTGTTATCAATGGCGATGGGAACTCCTGTTTTACCTTTTCCTTCGAATAGATAGTCTTCATTAATTCGGTCCAATACTACTTTCATACAGTTCTATTTTTCGATTTTTTCATATGAGGCTACTATTCCTTTAATCAAGGCAGAGCTAAATCCATTGTGCTCCATTTCATTCAATCCGGCAATGGTACACCCCCTTGGAGTGGTTACCTTATCGATTTCAAATTCGGGATGTTCGCCATTCTGAATTAGTAACTCTGCAGCACCCTTCACGGTCTGATTCACAATCTTGCCTGCCACATTTGCACTGAACCCAATCTGGATCCCACCTTGCACCATGGCCCTCATAAACCTGAGCACATAAGCGATACCACAGGCTCCCAAGACCGTTGCAGACTCCATGAGATCTTCGTTGATAAAAACAGTTTCACCCAATTCGTCGAAAAGAGTCGTCACTAATTTCTTGTGTCCTTCATGATTATTGTTACCACAAACGCAGGTTATGGATTCCAAAATCGTGGTCGCTGTATTGGGCATGGCCCTAAAGACCGTTCCGGGTTCTTTAAGGCCAGACTCCAATTGTGCCAGTGTTATCCCTGTAGCCAAGGAAACCACGATATGATCTTTGGTAAATGCCGTTTCGAATTCTTTCAAAAAAGGTAACATTTGGTGCGGCTTAAGCGCTAACACCACCAGTTGGGAATCTGCGATGGCCCTTGCATTATCAGAAGTAATCGTCACTCCCCTCTCTTCATATTCCTGTAAACTTGCCAAATTGCGCTTGGTAGCTATCAACTGCTCTGCCGTAAAGGTCTCCCCTTCCAACAGACCGTTGAGAATGGATTTTCCCAGGTTACCACATCCAATAATCGCTACTTTTCCCAAATCATTCATCCTTTAATTCAATTTATCACTTAATCGTAAAATATCACCAAAAACACCTCGTGCAGTCACTTCTGCCCCAGCGCCTGCCCCTTGGATTACAATGGGACTTGCTCCATAGTTTTCGGTATAGATCTCGAAAAGGGAGTCACTTCCCTTTAATTGCCCTAATACCGAATTCTTGGGAACCGAAACCAGCTGTACGTCCAATCTCGCACCGTCATTCTCGGATAGATCTCCATGTAGATCCCCCACATAACGCAGCACTTGATCTTTGGCTTGGTTCTTTTTCTTTATATGAAAAGGCACATCTAATTCTCCAATTCGCCCTAGAAAGTCCCCTTTGGAAACATTTCGTAATTCTTTCGGGATTAAATTCTGAATAGAAACATCTTCCAGTTCATTATGGAGATCCAATTCACGCGCCAAAATTAGCAATTTTCTTCCCACATCGTTGCCACAAAGATCTTCCCTTGGGTCTGGCTCTGTTAACCCATTGGAAATAGCGCTGTGGATCACCTTGCTGAAAGGGACATCCTCTTCCGAAAAAATATTGAAGATATAACTCAACGAACCCGAAAACACCCCTTTGATCCGCGTGATGTTCTCCCCCGACAAATGCAATAGTTTTATGGTATCTATCAGTGGTAATCCGGCACCTACATTGGTTTCGTACAAATACTCCTTGTCGTAGCGGTTCAATTCCTTTCGCAGTTCGTTATAGAATCCCAAGGACTTGGTATTACCTATCTTATTGGAAGACACCAAGTGAAATCCATTCTGAATGAATAGTGGATAATTTTCCACGAAATCCTTGCTGGGAGTATTGTCTACCACAATAAGGTTTTCCAATTTGTGCTCTTGAGCAAAGTTGATGATTTTGGAAACAGGATAGGCCTCACCCTGATCCAATTTATCATATTTCCATTGCGCTGTCACCCCATCCTTTTGAAGGAGCACAGTGGTAGAATTCGCTACTGCGAACACATTGATCTCCAAATTTCTTCTTCTTGAAATCTCTGTTTTCTCAGCAATGATTTGATCTACCAACTTCCCTCCCACATTGCCATGACCAAAGATAGCAACGTTTATTTTCTTTTTTTTAATCTGTTTTAGGTCGATCTTCGACGGAATGATCTCTTCTGTATGTGTACTCATGATCCAGAAATTAAACGAGTTCGACGTGTTTAAGCTTCGAAGCAGTTTCGAAAGCGCTTTCCAGATCCTGAATGAGATCCACAGCATCCTCGATCCCGCAGGAGAGTCGAATAAGTGAATCCTTGATACCCGCCTGCAGACGTCGATCCCTTGGTACAGAGGCATGTGTCATTTGTGGTGGATGGCATAACAAACTTTTTACGCCGCCTAAGCTCTCGGCCAATTTGAAATATTTCGTTGATGTTACAAAAGCATTGGCTGCCTCCACGGTATCGTCTTTCAGGGTAAACGAAACGATTCCTCCAAATAAACCCTGCTGCTGCCGTTTGGCAATCTCATGATTTTTATGCGAAACCAACCCGGGAAAATACACTTCACCCACTGCTTCATGTTGTTGTAGGTACTCGGCCACCTTCTGTGCATTTTCGCATTGACGCTTGTATCGAATTTCTAGGGTTTCTATACCTCTAATAGTCAAAAAGCAATCCCACGGGCCTAAAATTCCACCCGAAGCATTTTGAATGAATTTGATCTTTTCGGAAAGCTCTGGAGTTTTGGTCACCACCAATCCAGCCACCAAATCGCTATGACCTCCGATGTATTTGGTACCGCTATGGATTACAATATCTGCCCCTAAAGCAAGCGGTTTCTGGGCTATGGGACTGGCAAAAGTATTATCCACAACCAGCAATGCTCCTACCCTTTTGGCAATGGTTGAAATTGCCGAAATATCCGATACTTTCAATGTGGGGTTGGTTGGGGATTCGATCCAAATAAATTTGGTTCTACTGCTTACCGCATTGGCAACGTTCTCAACATCGGTCGTATCCACATACTTAATGCTAACGCCCAGTTTTTCATACACATGGGTAAACAATCGGTAGGCCCCGCCGTAGATATCATCCACGGCTACGATTTCGTCTCCTGCGGACAGTTGTTTTAAAACAGCATCGATAGCTGCTAACCCGGTGGAAAAGGCAAAGGCACCATCGCCTCCTTCGAGTCCCGCAACTACTTTTTCGAGGGTTGCTCTTGTTGGGTTGTTACTTCGGGCATAGTCGAAGCCTTTGTTTACTCCTGGTGCCTCCTGTATGAAGGTTGAGGTTTGATACACAGGCACACTAATGGCGCCAGTTAGCGGATCGCTTGGAATGGAATGGATAATTTTTGTTGCACTCATTTTTCTAATTTTTTTGAGTTAATAAATGGATTAAACCAAAAAGTCAAAAGGCGTCCTGAGACGTACTTTTATAGAAAAATGTTATTAAGAATTTCGGACCCAAATCGGAAGGACATGGGTCTTGCGTTATCTATCCCCAGTAAATTCTGGCGTAGAATGTAGCACCTTCTTAGATGCTGAATAGGATCAGCACGAGCTAAGGGTTGCTAAGGTTTCAAAGGGTCTAATCCCTCCACCTTTCTTGATAACATTTCAATAAAGTTTTGAACTTTGTGTGTACAAAGATTGCGACACAAAAATGAATTCTCCAAATTTTTTTGAAAAAATTATTTTTCGATCAAGGCCTTTTCCCGGATTATTTCGGGGATGGATTTACCCGTTATATGACTCTCCAACCACGATAAAATATCGAGGTAAAGGAAGCTGCGACGTTCATAAGGATCGTCCTCAAATGGCTTTAACTGATCGTACAATTTTTGGAATTCCGCCTTTAGCTGATGTGGGTAAATGTCGCCCAATCCTTTCAAAAAGCGTATCATTTCCTTCTGTACCTGATACAAATCTTCCATTTTTATCAGGAATTTGTAGGTACTTTTAATGAGTCGCTCCAGATGGTAATCCTCTCCCGCTTCATAATGGGCCACCAAATTGAGAATTCGGGAAAAGCACAAAAGGTCTTCCCGCATCTGAAGGGATTTATTGCAAATGATTTTCTGCAGGTATTCGATGCACATTTTGTTGCGGCCGGCACCAAAATACAGACAGGCAATCTTGTAATACAGGATCATGATATGGTGTTCATCAATGGTATCCTTATGTTGCGAAATTCCTTCCAGCACCTCTTTCACCATGGGTATACCTTCCTCAAACCTACCTTCCATAAAATGGAGGTTGAGCTTGTGGGAATAGAGATGAAGAAAAATTAAACTTTCGATATTCTCACTTTTCGGGAAAGCATCGGAAGCCACGGTACCCTCCATTTTTTCAAGGGTTTCCTTGAACCTCCCAATGTCTTTGATATAGAAGAGTGCTTCCAGTAAATACTGTTTCCCACGTAGGTAAAAAACAGGATTCAACGTGATCATTTCAGGATGCTCATAGAACAAATTCGTCCATTTCAATGCGTATTTATAGCACGAGCGAAAGTCCTGAATTAAAAAGCTGTACCAGAGATATGCCTTATTCAACCAAAGCTTCTCCCGAAACCCCAGATTTTCGCCTTCTACTTCAGGCATTCGGTCATGGAAATATTTGGTGATGATCTGGTATTCCTCATCATTTTTCACATATCCTTTTTTCAGAAAGATCCCATATAATTGAAGCGACAAATTGCTCAGTTTACTGGCGATCACGTTCAATCTGCTTATGTCTTTGGCTTCGATGGTAAGCTCATCGGCCCGGTTACTAATACTTCTTGTGATGTATTGAGATTCAATGACCTTCTCCAGTTCAATAATCTCGTAGGCAATGTTCTTTTCTTCATGCTGAAGGGCCAAGTTCTTGGCTCGATCCAGAATTTTCAAACTTTGGTTGTAGAGTCCCTTATGGTATAGGATGGTGGCGAAATCGAGTTGTTCCCTTAACTGAATGCGAACGTTCTGATGGGACGGATTGAGCCGAAGGCTCACCAGTAACTGTTTATACAAATGGGCCTTGATATTGGAAAGCTGGTTTTTGGTAATGGTACCTCCCTTCAAAATCTGGGCTTCGTTGTATTCTGATTGCTTTTCCAAAATCTGAAAAAGCTGCATGAACTTCGCATCCTCATTCACTCCCAAACGACCCACATACAATTTAAACTGCCGCTTCTCTGATTTGGATAATGACTTTACCAGATCGAACAAATTATCTTTTTGGGTCTTGGGCATAGCAGAAAAATATTATTCAACTAATTAATTTTCAGTTATTTATAAAAAATAATTGTGCTTTTAACACCGTAAACTGAAACCGTAAAAATCCCGTCTTCAGTTATCCAAAATATAAATTCGTACTGCAAATAGAAAATTATCCTTCAAAAATGTCGCAACAACAAATTCAAATTTTCGATACGACACTTCGCGACGGAGAACAGGTTCCCGGTTGTAAGCTGAACACAGATCAAAAAATCATTATTGCTCAACAGCTGGATTTGTTGGGCGTAGATGTGATCGAAGCTGGGTTTCCCATTTCCAGTCCAGGCGACTTCAAAAGCGTCCAGGCCGTTTCCGAAGTAGTGCAAAACGCCACCGTTTGTGGTTTGACCCGTGCGGTGCGAAAAGACATTGAAACAGCTGCCGAGGCACTGAAGAAAGCAAAGAAACCGAGAATCCATACGGGTATTGGCACCTCCGATTCTCATATTCAGCATAAATTTAAATCTACCCGCGAAGAAATCATCGAACGTGCCTATGAAGCCGTTCGCTATGCGAAAAAATTCGTGGAAGATGTTGAGTTTTATGCCGAAGATGCCGGTAGAACAGAGAATGAATATTTAGCTAGGGTTTGTGAAGCTGCCATCCGTGGTGGTGCCACAGTGTTAAATATTCCAGATACCACAGGATATTGCCTTCCCAGTGAATACGGCGCCAAAATAAAATACCTCAAGGAAAACGTAAAGGGTATAGAAAAGGCCATTCTTTCTTGTCATTGTCATAATGATTTAGGATTGGCAACCGCTAACTCCATAGAAGGTGCCATTCACGGAGCTCGACAAATAGAATGTACCATAAATGGTATTGGAGAACGTGCCGGAAATACTGCCTTGGAAGAGGTCGTGATGATCTTAAAGCAGCATCCCTATTTAGACCTTAATACCAACGTACAAACTCAATTGTTATATGAAACCAGTCAGTTGGTTTCTAAGCATATGGGGATTTACACCCAGCCCAACAAAGCGATCGTGGGATCGAATGCCTTTGCCCATAGTTCGGGGATTCATCAAGATGGTGTGATTAAAAACAGGGAGACCTATGAAATCATCGATCCTAAAAGCGTTGGGGTTACTGAGTCGGCTATTGTGTTAACCGCAAGAAGTGGACGCGCTGCATTGGCCTATCGTGCCAGAAAAGTTGGGTACGAATTAACCAAATTACAATTGGACGAAGTGTACGAAAACTTCCTGAATTTTGCCGATCGTAAAAAGGAAATCGCAGACGATGACATTCATGAAATTATCGAAACCTCCAATATTTACCAAGAACTCAGTGCTTAGCCACATAAGACATCACTGCTATGAAAAAAACATTGTTCGATAAGGTCTGGGATGCCCATGTAGTAGATGCCATCGAAAATGGCCCTCAGGTACTATACATAGATCAACACCTCATCCATGAGGTGACCAGTCCGCAAGCTTTCCAAACATTGGAAGAACGCGGAATTCCTATTTTAAGGCCCAAACAAATTGTTGCTACGGCCGATCATAACACACCTACCTTAGATCAAGATAAGCCTGTGAAAGATCCACTTTCGCGGCATCAATTGGAGCAACTATCCAAAAACTGTGAAAAGAATGGCATTACCCTATACGAACTGGGACATCGGTACAATGGGATTGTCCATGTCATGGCGCCGGAATTGGGTATTACCCAACCCGGAATGACAATGGTTTGCGGCGACAGTCACACTTCTACCCACGGTGCCTTCGGGAGTATCGCTTTTGGCATAGGGACAAGTCAGGTGGCTCAGGTGTTCGCCAGTCAATGTCTGCTATTGAAGAAGCCCAAAAAGATGCGAGTTACCGTAAACGGAACCCTAAAAAACGGTGTGCTGCCCAAAGATGTGATTCTCTATATCATTTCCCAGATTGGCACCAACGCAGGAACTGGATATTTCTGCGAATACGCCGGTGATGTATTTGAGAACATGAGTATGGAAGGACGTATGACGGTCTGCAATATGAGTATTGAAATGGGTGCCCGCGGTGGAATGATTGCTCCCGACGATACCACTTTCAACTATATTCAAGGGCGAAAGTTCGCTCCAAAAGATGAAGATTTTGATGCCAAAGTAGCCTACTGGAAAACCCTTCCCACTGATGAAGGTGCCAAATTTGATAAGGAGTATGTGTTCGATGCTCAGGATATCTTACCCATGGTTACCTACGGCACCAATCCTGGGATGGGAATTCATATCAACGGACATATACCTGAACATATCGATGCTTCTTTCCAAAAATCCCTTGCTTATATGGGATTCGAAGCGGGTGGTCAATTGTTGGACACTCCCATTAATTTTGTGTTCATAGGAAGTTGTACCAATTCTCGTATAGAAGATTTTCGTGTCGCCGCTTCCTTTGTAAAGGGCAAGCAAAAAGCAGAAAATGTTACGGCCTGGTTGGTTCCCGGAAGCAAGCAAGTAGAAGCACAGATCATTGATGAAGGGTTGCGCGATATTTTTGAGGATGCGGGATTCCAATTGCGACAACCGGGTTGCTCGGCCTGTTTGGCCATGAATGACGATAAAATCCCGGCAGGGGAATACTGCGTCTCTACTTCGAATAGAAATTTTGAAGGAAGACAAGGTCAAGGAGCCAGAACGATCTTGGCAAGCCCCTTGGTAGCAGCAGCTACCGCCATTGAAGGAAAGATTGTGGACATTACAAAACAGCTGAACTAATGAAGAAATTCGAAACACTTACATCCACTGCAATTCCCTTGGAAATCGAACATATAGATACCGATCAAATCATTCCTGCCCGGTTCCTAAAAGCCACCGATAAAAAGGGATTTGGCGATAATGTATTTAGGGATTGGCGCTTCCATAAGGATGAAAGCATTAACGAATCCTTTGTGCTTAATAATCCAATTTATACGGGAAGCATTTTGGTTGCCGGAACCAACTTCGGGTGTGGATCCAGTAGGGAACATGCTGCATGGGCTTTGGTGGGATATGGATTCCAGGTGGTAGTCTCCAGTTTCTTTGCCGATATTTTCAAAGGGAACGCCTTGAACAATGGGCTACTTCCCGTTCAGGTTTCGGAAGAATTTCTACAAGAACTCTTTTCCATCATTAAGAAACAACCCGACACCCAAGTTACTGTAGATCTAAAGCATCAGGTAATTGTAGTTGAAGACGAATTGGAAGAAACTTTTGATATCGATCCTTATAAAAAAACATGTTTGCTCAACGGGTATGACGATATCGATTTTCTCTTGAGCAAATTGGATAAAATAAAAGCATATGAAGCCGCCAAGGCTTAACCCAAAAAGAAAAAGATGAAACTGAATATTGCTGTATTGCCCGGAGATGGGATTGGGCCCGAAGTAACCCAACAAGCCATGAAAGCCCTTAAGGCTATTGCGGTGGCTTTTGATCATGATTTTGTGTTTAGATCGGCTCCCGTAGGAGCCATTGCCATAGATGAAACGGGATCTCCCCTTCCCGATGGAACCTTAGCGCTCTGCAAAGCAAGCGACGCCATATTGTTTGGCGCTATTGGAGACCCTAAGTATGATAATGACCCTTCGGCACCAGTGCGTCCGGAACAAGGATTGCTTAAGTTGCGGAAAGAATTAGGCCTTTTTGCCAATATCCGTCCCGTAAAAGCGTACGATACCCTATTGGATAAATCCCCATTGAAGGTTGAAAACATCAAGGGAACCGATATCAGTATTTACCGTGAACTGACCGGCGGGATCTACTTTGGAGAAAAGAAGCAAAATCCTGAAGGTACCAGAGCTTCGGATCTTTGTGAATACACCCAAGAAGAAATTGAACGGATTACCCATCTCGCTTTTAAAGCGGCATTAAGTCGCAAGAAGAAAGTAACATTGGTTGATAAAGCCAACGTTTTGGAAAGTTCGCGGTTATGGCGTAAAGTGGTCACCCGAATAGGAACCGAATATCCTGATGTGGAGTTGGATTTCCTATTTGTAGATAATGCGGCCATGCAGCTCATATTAAATCCGAAGCAATTCGACGTGATTCTCACGGGGAATATGTTTGGTGATATCATAAGCGATGAAGCCAGTGTAATAGGCGGATCTATCGGATTGCTGGCCTCTGCCTCTATAGGTGGTGATATTGGCCTCTTCGAGCCTATTCACGGATCGTTTCCGCAGGGAGCAGGAAAAGGCATTGCCAATCCCATTGCTTCCATCTTGAGCGCCGGTATGCTGCTTGAACATTTCGGTTTGAATGAAGAAGCCAACTTAATTTCGGATGCTGTAGATAAAGCTCTCGAGCTCGATATTACGACTCCGGACCTTAATCCTGGAAATGTTAATATTACTACCGACCGCGTTGGAGATTTTATCGAGGATTTTATTTTGAATCCAGACGATTCCAATCATAATTTCACCAACATTCACTTGGGTCAGTCGACGATCATTTAAATTAATTGAAATGTCACCTCGAGCATCCACGTGCTGCTGAAGCATTAGCGTAGGTGCAAGTCCATAGGTTGTAATAAGGTCTCGACTGCGCTCGACCAGACACGTTACTGGAATTAAGGTCTGTGGACGCCGAGTGGTTTTTCGAAGAAAAATTGTATCGAGGTGTCCAAGGTTTTTATGATCTGGAAATCGTGTGAACTCTGGATGCCCAATATTTGAAAAGAATAGTTAAGTTAAATTAATTGGTTAGAAGCCAACTTTTTAATTCTTGATAGGTCGAGATCTTCTCGGCCTTTTTTTCTTTTGGCAATAAGGATTTAACCACATCTGGTAATTGAATTTCATCAACGATGTTTTTCGGTATTACATCCAAAAACTTCACAGGATGAGCCGTTTCTAGAAATACCCCAACCGACTCCTTGTCATCTTTTAGATACTCTTTCAAAGCCAAATATCCAATGGCACCATGCGGGTCTGCGATATAGTTGTGGTTCTGATATAAATGTTGCAGGGCTTCGCGGGTTTCATCATCGGAATAGCTATATCCTGTAAGTTGGGATCGCAGCACCTCCAGGTCATTGTTATAAATCTGCTGAATCCGAACAAAATTACTCGGTGCTCCCACATCCATGGCATTCGAAATCGTCGCCACCGAAGGTTGGGTAAGGTACTCCCCTGTTTTTAAATAATCCGGAACGATCTTATTGGCGTTGGTTCCAGTAACAAAATGATGCACGGGTAGCCCTAACTTTTGCGCCATCATTCCGGCGCATATATTTCCGAAATTCCCACTGGGTACTGAAAAAACAACCTTTTTCCCTTCCGATTTCAATTTCCGGTAGGCAAAGAAATAATAAAACATTTGTGGCAGCCATCGCGCCACATTGATGGAATTGGCCGAAGTCAAGGTTCGTTTCCCTTCAAATTCACTATCCAGAAAGGCTTTCTTTACCATGGCTTGGCAGTCGTCAAATGTTCCGTCCACTTCTATGGCTGAAATGTTCTTACCCAGGGTGGTCAATTGTTTTTCCTGAATTTCACTCACTTTCCCACTGGGATACAGAATGACAACCTCCACACCACCCACTTCATAAAATCCATTGGCCACAGCACCTCCCGTATCGCCAGAAGTAGCGACCAAGACCGTCACTTTTTCTTGGGTTTCCTTGTTCTTATTGAAATATCCCAAGCAACGGGCCATGAACCGTGCCCCAACATCCTTGAATGCCAAAGTAGGGCCATGATAAAGTTCCAAAACATGAATTCCTTCTTCTACTTCCTTCACGGGAAAATCGAATGAAAGCACTTCCCGAACGATTTCTTTTAAATCATTTTCAGGAATATCATCACCCACAAATTGTTTGATGGCTTCGAAAGCAATGGTCACGGGATCCAAGTCTTCGATCTTTTCAAAAAAAGTGGTTGGTAAGCGTTTTATTTCCGAAGGAAAATACAAACCTTTATCAGGAGCCAATCCGTTTACAACGGCTTCACGAAAGCTTACTTTGGGTGCATTGTGGTTTAAACTATAATAGGTCATGGTTGAATGATTCTGGTTCCTTGTTTACCAATACTGGAAACATAAATATTATATTCAATTCCTTTGTTCTTGTATACTTCGTCCATAAAATGAGCTGTTTTCTGGGCCTGATCTTTCCCTTTGGATAAAGCAAAAATAGAGGGTCCAGATCCCGAAATCCCAGCTCCGACGGCTCCACTGGCAATGGCTGCTTCCTTCACAGCATCGAAATGGGGAATGAACAGCTTACGAGCAGGCTCTACGATGATGTCTTCCAGCGATCGACCCATCAAACCATAGTCGCTGGTATACAATCCACTGATTAACCCACCCACATTGGACCACTGTTTCACGGCATCCTTTAAAGGGATCTTTTTAGGCAATACATTGCGTCCGTCTTCGGTTTTCAATTCTATTTGCGGATGCAAAACAGTTACGTATAAATCGTCTGGTGTGGGTATGGAAACAATTTCTAAAGGATCATAACTACGAATTAGTACAAATCCACCATATACTGCGGCCGAAACGTTATCGGCAATGGGTGAACCACAGGCTAATTCCTCTCCCAACATAGCAAACTTCACCAATTCCAATGTGGTGTATGTACCATTCAAAAATTGGTTCACAGCATAGGCCGATCCTGCACTACTGGCTGCACTACTCCCCAATCCGCTTCCCGGTTTGTATTTCTTAACGATTTCAAGCTCTAATCCGAAATCCGCCTGTGCATCTTCCAGCATCTTTAAAGCCACAAAACTTGCTGCATTTTTTTGGGCATCGTAGGGAAGTTTGGCGCCTTCAATCTTGGTAATAACCACGGTTCCTTTTTCGGAAGTTTTCCGAAAAGTCATTTCGTCTCCCAATTGATCCAATGCGAATCCCATGGCGTCGAATCCACAGGATACATTGGCTACGGTAGCAGGTGAAAATATCTGTAATTGCTCCATATTATTTCTTTCCTAAACTTATGATATCACCAAACAAACCAGAAGCCGTTACATCAGCACCTGCTCCCGCCCCTTTTATGATTAGCGGCTGGTCGGCATACCGTTCGGTATAAAACAATACTATATTGTCCTTCCCATCCAAATTATAAAACGGACTGTCCGGATCGACTTCCTGCAAACCTACTGAAGCCTTTCCATGATTATATTGTGCTACATACTTCAATCGTTTTCCTTGTTCATTCGCCTTTTCGAACAACGCATCGAAATGTGCCGCTTCAGCCTTTAGGGTTTCATAGAAATCATCTACCGAATTGGCATCCATGGAGGCTTTCGGAAGAAAGGAACTGTTCTCAATATCTTCCAGATCAATTTTATGACCGCTCTCACGGGCTAGGATCAATATCTTTCGGGCTACGTCTACTCCACTTAAATCGATCCTTGGATCGGGTTCGGTATAGCCTTCTTCCTGTGCCTGCTTTACAATATCGTAGAAGGTGTTTTCTGACGAAAAATTATTGAATACGAAATTCAAACTGCCCGATAACACCGCCTGAATGGAAGTTACTTTATCCCCAGAGTTTATGAGGTTTTTCAATGTATTGATAACTGGTAGTCCTGCGCCCACATTCGTTTCAAAAAGAAAGGGTGCGTTGTACTTTCTGGAAAGTTCCTTCAACTCCCTGTACTTGGTAAATTCGGAAGAACAGGCAATCTTATTACATGCTACAATGGCAATGCTTTCCTTCAAATAAAAATCATAACTGGCCGCTACGTCCGCATTGGCCGTAATATCTACAAACACACTGTTTCTCAAATTCAATTCACGAATTTTAGCTTGCCAAGCCGCTTCGCTCTTGGCTTCTCCTTCATCCAACATTGACTTCCAATCAGCTAGGTCGATTCCTCTTTCATCAAAAATCATTTTTCGGGAATTGCTCAAGCCAGTTACCTTCAAATTCAAAAATAAATGGTCGTATAAATACTCCTGCTGTTGTTTGATCTGCGCCAATAGACGATGCCCAACATTGCCAACACCGACGATAAACAAGTTCAGGGTTTTTACCTGACGTTCGAAAAAGCGATAATGCAATGTGTTCAGGGCTTTTTTAACATCGCGTTGCGCAATCACAGCCGAGATATTACGCTCGGAAGCCCCTTGAGCGATCGCTCGGATATTCACGTTGTTTTCACCCAACGAACTGAACATTTTTCCGCTTACGCCTTGATAGTTTTTTAGGCCATCCCCAATCACCGAAATTATCGCATGACCCTCTTCCGAAATTACCGGATCTATGGTCCCCAATGAAATTTCATAGGCGAATTCCGAATCAATGGCTTCCTTAGCCATGGCAACATCCTCACTTTTAATCGCCAAGCAAATGGAATGCTCCGAAGATGCCTGGGTAATCATAATCACATTCACTTTTTCTGAAGAAAGGGCTTCGAACAAGCGTCGGGAAATTCCTGGAATGCCTACCATGCCGTTACCTTCCAGCGTGAGCAGGGCGATATCGGCTAGGTGACTTATCCCCTTCACTGGGCCATTTTCTGTCTGTACATCTTTATGGATAAAAGTTCCCTCTGCCTCCGGTTCGAAGGTATTTTTGATGATGATTGGAATGTTCTGTTCTAATACAGGTCGAATGGTAGGCGGATACAACACCTTGGCTCCAAAATGGGACAGTTCCATCGCCTCAGGATAAGAAAGGGTTTTAATGGGAAAGGCCTGTTTTACCCACTTTGGATTGGCCGTGAACATTCCACTTACATCTGTCCAGATCTCCAAGACGGATGCCTCCAAAGCCGCAGCTAGAATAGCCGCAGTATAATCAGAACCTCCACGCCCCAAGGTTGTGGCATCACCCCACTCATTTCGGGAAACGAAACCCGGCATGATGGTTACTTTTGCATTACTGTTTTCAAAAAAAGTCTGAATATTACGCTCCGTCGTATCCTTTTGGACCCTAGCTTGCGTGTATTGGGAATCGGTCACAATGAGTTCCCGACTGTCCTTTAATTGAGACGAAGGTACTTTTACCTTCAATGCTTCTGCAATCATGAAGGAAGAAAGTACCTCTCCAAAGCTCAGTACCTTATCTCGGGTCTTATCAGAAAACTCATTGATCAAGTAAATCCCTTGCACGATGGTCTGCAATTCATTCAATAACTCCTGAAGACGTTCTTGAGCATCATAGTTTAATCCCAATTCATTAGCGGTTCGCAAATGTCGATCTTTGATCTGTTTCAATACTTCCCTATAATCATCTTCCTTGGCATTGGCTTTTTCTCCGGCTTTCAGTAAGGTATCGGTTACGCCTCCCAATGCGGAAACCACAACGATTAGGTTTTTATCCTTACTCTTTGCTTCCAAAATGGAGATCACCTTTTGAATATTTTCCGAATTGGCGACTGAAGTCCCCCCAAACTTTAGTACTTCCATGGTTGTCTACTTAGTTGATAAATCATTTAATCTTAAGGTCATAAAAAAAGCCTTCCGTTTCGGGAAGGCTTTCTATTTTGTTATATAAATACAATACCATCCCTGCCGTCAGCTTGTGCCGGTAGTTGTGGTTGTGGTATTTGTAATATTATGTTTCATTGTTCCATACAAATGTTTGAAAAGAATCTTAGAAATCAAAATTTCGATGGTTATTTTTCGAATATTTATCATTCACACCAAAAATTGAAACAATTCCGGTTTGTCGTTCAGATAATCCTGATAGAATTGATGGGCCTTCATACGGGCTACCAAAGGTTCAAAATCTTCAGAAGCTTTCAATTCGAGCCCAACCACTGCGGAACCGGTAGATCGGTTGGTCTTCTTGGTATATTCGAAATAGGTAATATCGTCCTCTGGGCCCAGAACCTGGGTAAGAAACTGACGCAAGGCTCCCGCTCTCTGTGGAAATCTCACAATAAAATAATGCTTTACATTGGTATAAAGCAGGGCTCTTTCTTTTATCTCTGCTGTACGGGTAATATCGTTATTGCTCCCACTCACCACACAGGCAACTGCTTTTCCTTTGATTTCTTGCGAATAATAGTCCAGTGCCGATACACTCAGTGCGCCAGCAGGCTCCACAATGATTCCGTCTTTGTTATATAATTCCAACAAGGTTTGGCAAATTTTACCTTCGGGAACCGTGACCACTTCATGCAAATTTTCCTGACAGATTTGAAAATTACGTTCCCCCACCTGTTTTACAGCGGCTCCGTCCACAAATTTTTCGATTTGCGAAAGACACACATTCTTTCCTGCTTCTAAAGAGCGCTTCATGGCCGGTGCCCCTTCGGGTTCTACCCCAATAATTTTGGTGGTTGGAGACAATTGCTGAAAAACACTGCTTAGTCCTGCAGCCAATCCACCACCCCCAATGGGAACAAAGACATAATCCAAAGGCTGAAGGGATTGTTCCAAAATCTCCAATCCGATGGTTCCTTGACCTTCGATCACTTTTTCGTCGTCGAAAGGATGAATGAATGTTTTCTTTTCTGCTTCAGCTACGAGCAATGCAGCAGCATATGCGTCATCGAAGGTATCTCCCTCAAGGCATACGGTTACATACTCTTCACCAAAATGTTGCACCTGTTCCACCTTCTGCATAGGTGTTGTGGAAGGCATATAAATGGTTCCATTTACTTTGAGTAATTTGCAGGACAAGGCTACGCCTTGAGCGTGATTTCCGGCACTGGCACAAATAACACCCTGCTCCCGTTCCAATCCTCCCAGAGTAACCATTTTATGATAGGCTCCGCGGATTTTATAGGACCGAACGGGTTGAAGGTCCTCCCTTTTCAAATAGATAGCACTTTCATACCTGCGTGAATGCCTCTGGCTTTTCAATAACGGGGTTTTTACTACCACACCTTCCAGTAAGGAAGCGGCTTGGGTAATGCCCGTAATTGTGGGGCGATATTGTGAAACCACTTGCATTAGCCCACTGCTACCAATTCTTCCTGTGCTGCCATATTGATCGCCTTCATATTCGTCATAGCACGTCTAAGGGTTTTGCCCACGGCTTCAATTTCATGGGAAGTGATGGCCTCATTCACTTGAATAAGCTCCACATTATCAATATTTTCGGAAGCACGATTTCCGCCAATATCTTCCAGTGTGATTTGCTCCATGAAATCAGTCAACAAAGGCTTCGCAGCATGATCGAAGAGATAGCAACCGTATTCTGCGGTATCGGAAATAATTCGGTTCATTTCGTACAGCTTTTTACGAGCTACCGTATTGGCAATTAAAGGCAATTCATGCAGTGACTCATAATAGGCTGATTCGGCAATAATACCGGATGCTACCATGGTGTCGAAAGCCAATTCTACCCCAGCTTTTACAAAAGCCACCATTAAAGTGCCATGATCGAAATAGGTTTGTTCTGAAATGTGTTCGGCTGTAATCTCTGTCTTCTCGAAAGCGGTTTCTGCGGTAGCGGCTCTCCAACGCAATAAATCGGCGTCGTCATTGACCCAATCGGCCATCATTCCAGCGGAAAACCTTCCGCTTATGATATCGTCCATGTGTTTTTGAAACAAAGGCGTAAGCAAGGTTCTTAATTCTTCTGAAAGTTGATAGGCTCTAATCTTCGCACCATTGGAAAGGCGATCCATCATGTGGGTGATTCCACCATGTTTTAGCGCCTCGGTAATGGTTTCCCATCCATATTGAATGAGCTTTGCAGCATATCCTTTCTCTACTCCTAGAGCGACCATTTTATCGAAACAAAGAATGGAAGCGGTTTGTAGAACCCCGCACAAGATCGTCTGTTCACCCATCAAATCACTCTTCACCTCAGCCACAAAAGACGACTCAAGAACCCCGGCTCTATGTCCACCGGTCGCAAAAGCGTAAGCCTTGGCTTCATCCCATCCTTTACCTTGAGGATCGTTCTGTGGATGCACAGCGATTAAGGTAGGAACCCCAAACCCGCGGTTGTATTCTTCGCGCACTTCACTTCCTGGGCATTTGGGCGCCACCATAATTACGGTGATATCTTCACGCACCTGCATGCCTTCCTCAACAATGTTGAATCCATGGGAGTAGGAAAGCGTGGCTCCTTTTTTCATTAAGGGCATGATCGCATTCACGACACTGGTGTGCTGCTTATCTGGTGTTAGGTTGCAGACTAAATCGGCGTTGGGAATTAATGCTTCGTAAGTCCCCACTTCAAAACCGTTGGAAACGGCATTTTGATAGGAAGGTCGTTTTGCCGCAATGGAAGAAGCACGTAATGCATAGGATACATCGAGTCCAGAGTCCCGCATATTCATCCCTTGATTGAGTCCTTGGGCGCCGCACCCCACGATGACCACTTTCTTATTTTTTAAGGCTTCAATGCCTGCTTGAAATTCGGAAGCTTCCATAAATCGGCACTGCCCCAATTGGGCCAATTTTTCTCGTAATGGGAGGGTATTGAAATAATTTTTCATCTTTTTATAATTATGCTTGAAATGCGGTTAGTAATGGACTAATATTTAATGATTCCTTGGTAATGGCTATGCGCGCTGAACGCACAAATTGCATGATTCCGAAGGGTTTTAATTGTTGGTATAGGGTCTCTATTTCACTTCTCCTACCCGATTTTTCGAGTACAAAGAACTCCCGTTCAACAGTAACAATGCGGACATTGCTTGCTGAAATGATCTTCTGAATGTTGGGATCCTCAAAAAAGAGATCACTCTGTATTTTGAATAAGCAGCACTCCTGATATATGGTTTCATCATCGGTATGGTAAAAGGCGCGAATGACATCCACTTGTTTCTCAATCTGACCTATGATCTTTTGAATCTGAGCCTCAGTCACCTTCACGACGATGGTCCATCGGGATACGCCTTCAATTTCGGAAATGGAGGTGTTGATACTTTCAATATTGATGTGCCGACGTTGAAAGATGGCCGAAATACGATTCAGCAATCCCACATTGTTTTCGGTATAAATAGAAACGGTGTACAGTTTCTTTTCTTCTGAACTCATAATGCTGTTTTTAGTTTTTGTCAATTACTCCAATCGGATATCGGATACCGATGCTCCCGTTGGAATCATTGGGAATACGTTGTCTTCTTTTTCTACACATACTTCCAAGAAGTACGGACCTTCAAATTGAATCATATCACGAACTGCTTCATGCAATTCTTCTCGTTTTGTGACTCTATTCGCTTCTATGTGATAGCCTTTGGCAATACTCACAAAATCGGGATTGGTCATTTCGGTAGACGCATAGCGTTTCTCGAAAAACAATTGTTGCCATTGGCGAACCATGCCCAGAAATTCATTGTTGAGTACCACAATTTTTACAGGTGTTTTATTCTGAAAGATGGTTCCCAGCTCCTGAATCGTCATCTGGTAACCCCCATCCCCGATCACAGCAACTACTTCACGTTCTGGGGCGGCCATTTTGGCTCCAATCGCTGCTGGGAGGGCAAATCCCATGGTCCCCAATCCGCCAGAAGTAATATTACTACGTGTTTCATT
>JAHQVM010000056.1 GCA_019634365.1 Flavobacteriaceae bacterium
AATTGGTATTACACTTCTTGGAAAGGACAATTGAACAAATCGGGAGGAATTGCTACCAACATTGGAGTGCACTTTTACGACATGCTTTGTTGGATTTTTGGGGATGTAAAGGAAAATGTAATTCACGTCCATACCCATGATCGGGCTGCCGGATATCTGGAATTGGAAAGAGCAAGGGTGCGATGGTTTTTGTCCATCAACTCCGAGGTCCTTCCAGAAGAGGTAGTGGCGAAAGGCCAGACCACGTACCGTTCAATTACGATTGAAGGGGAAGAACTGGAATTTAGTGGAGGTTTTACAGATCTTCACACTACCAGTTATCAGGAAATCTTAAATGGTAATGGCTACGGAATTGACGATGCCAGACAGGCTATTGAGACGGTGTATGATATCCGAAATGCAACACCCATTGGATTAAAAGGAGACTACCATCCTTTTGCCAAAAAACCCAAAACGGAGCATCCATTCGATCTTCATAGAAATAATTACAGGTAGGTTGATTGTCCCTATGTAGAGGGATTTGATTAAGCATATATGTTCCGCAAAATATTTAGGAAATCTGAATTTGCCAGAAACGTGGCAACCTTGGTAACGGGAACAGCCATTGCCCAGGCAATACCTATTCTGATAAGTCCTATCCTTACGCGCTTGTACTCTCCAGAAGATTTCGGTGTTTTTGCTTTGTACCTAAGTATTGCATCTGTAATTGCAGTGATTGCTACAGGGCGCTATGAGTTTGCGATAACACTTCCTCCTAAAGATGAGGATGCGGTTCAAATCGTTTGGCTTTCAGGTATTATTGTGTTTTGCGTTGCATTGGTAACCCTTGGCATTGTGTTATTGTTTCATGATCCTATTGTGAATGCCCTTGGAAATGAAAGAATTGGTCCTTGGTTGTATTTTATTCCGCTTACCATTGTTTTTTCGGGCGGGTATCAAATATTCAACTATTGGTTCAATCGACAGCGAGCCTATGCTAAGTTGTCCAAAACCCGGGTGCTTCAAACCACCACAAGTAGTAGCACGAACTTGATCATAGGGTTTTCAACAAAAGCGGGTGCTACGGGATTGGTGCTGGGAAATATTTTGGGCCAACTGGCCACATCCTTGTATTTTCTAAGTTCTTTTCTTAGAATACCGCTAAAAGTGAGCAAACGGCTTAATAAGTCTGAAGTGAAGGCCATGGCCAAGCGTTATAAGGATTTTCCCATTTATGATGCACCGGCTTCGTTTTGTAATATTGCTTCCAATCAGATTACACATATCTTTTTCAACTCGTTTTTCAGTGCAGTGATTTCGGGGCACTATTACCTAGTGCAAAAAATATTCAATGCTCCAATCAATTTATTGGCGGGAGCTGTTCAGGATGTCTTTAAAATGGAAATCGTAACCGTGCATAACGATAAAGGGGATACTAGGGGGCTTTTCTTGCGAACTTTAAAGAAGTTGTTTTTATTGGCTGTAATTCCTACCCTACTAATTTATTTTTTTGCCGAAGATGTATTTACCTTTGTCTTTGGTAAAGAATGGAGTGTGGCAGGGAAGTATGTAAAAATACTTACGCCCGTATTTTTTATACGGTTTCTGAGCTTTCCCTTAAGTTATATGTTATACGTAGCTGAAAAACAGAAATACAATGCGTTGGGTCAATTCTTATTGGTAACGGCCATTGTGATTACATTTTTGATCGGAAGGAATTATGAAGCGGAAACCGTGGTGAAGGCTTTGAGCGTGGTTTATTTTGTCTTTTATACCTCCTATTTATATATATCATACACATTAACATCAAAAGGAACTTAACTATTCAATGGAAATGGAAAACAAATATTCGTTAAACGGAATTTACAAAAAAGCAATTGTTACAGGAGGAGCCGGATTTGTCGGTAGTAATTTGGTAGCATCGCTTTTGGAAGATGGACTGGAAGTAATTAGTATAGACGATTACAGTGCTGGAAAGGAAAGGAATTTGGAAGATGTAAAAGAACGATTTGGGGATCGCTTGCAGGCCGTGAATTGCGATATTACGGATAAGGAATCCCTTTCTCAGTATTTTGGAGATGTAGATGTTGTTTTTCATCAGGCATGTTCTAAAATGACGATTTGCCTTAAAGATCCATTGCGTGATCTTGAGGTGAATGCAGCGGGAACCTTCAATCTTTTAGAATTGGCAAGGGATACGGGCGTAAAGAAGTTCGTTCATGTCTCCACAGGATCTGTGTATGGAATTGCACAGTATTTTCCTACCGATGAAAAACATCCGGTGAATCCTACCTCATATTATGGAGTAAGTAAATTGGCAGGGGAGAAATACGTGCGTGCTTTTGCGCATCTGTACGATATGAACACATCTATCCTAAGGTATTATCATGTTTACGGCCCAAAACAAGATTCTGGGGATTATGGAGGGGTGATTGGAATATTCTGTAAGCAGGCCATCAAGAATGAAGATCTTACCATATTTGGCGATGGAACGCAAATACGATCCTTTACCTATGTTAAAGATGTGGTGAACATTAATAAATTGGTGGCTAAGAAAGGGGGACAGGGAGAAGCCTATAATTGCGCCTCTGGTTTGAAGGTTTCCATCAATGACATTGCCACCAAGATTACGGCATTAGCAGGAGCCACTTCAGAAATACGTTATGCCGACTGGAAACCAGGTGATATTAAGGATTTTGAAGTAAGTCATCAAAAAATTACCGACCTTGGCTTTGAATTTAATTATTTGGATTTTGACAAGGGACTCGAACAAACCTTCAATTGGTATAACAAAGTGTTTGGTTAATACATGACCTTTCCCAATAAAATACGGTATGCGATCTTCTATCTTATTAAAGGTTGGGATTTTGCTTTATTCGATAAACTCAGGGTTTCCTTGGTGAATGGTTTGCTTTCCAAAAAACACAAAAACCTCTTTTTGCGTTCAGGGATCACCATCCATGGATTCGATTCCTTGAAGTTGGGCGATGATGTTTCCATCAACCATGGATGCTTTATTTCTGCCGTAGGAGGTTTAACCATAGGGAACGACGTAGCTATTGGACACAATACTTCGATCATCACAACGGAGCACAGCTATAATGACCCTGAAAAGCCGATTAAATACCAACCCATTATTAAAAAGGCTGTAGTATTAAAAGATAACATTTGGGTGGGTGCCAATGTTACGATTTTGGCGGGAATAACGATTGCAGAGGGAACCATTATCGCGGCTGGTGCCGTGGTTACGAAAGATGTAACGCAACCCAATACCATTATTGGTGGGTGCCCTGCAAAATTTATCAAGAATTACAAGGATGAGCCACAATAGACTTAAGACCATTAAGGAATTGCGGCAATTCTTACGCTATGACAGGATTGCTCAAGGCGGGGGTAATTTTTACCGAAAGTTTCTTGCATCACCCGTTTTTCGTTTTACCGTCTTATTGCGCATTAATGAGTACTTGGTGAACAATTCCATTCCTATGCTACTCAGGATAATTCCTTACTTCTGGTATCGTAGGATCAGTGTACGCCTTGGGTTCAGTATTCCGTTTAATGTTTTCGATTACGGACTGGGTATCGTGCATTATGGATTATTGATCGTGAATCCAGATACGCGAGTAGGGTCCAACTGTAGAATTCATGCTGGCGTAAATATTGGCGGGTCTGCGGGTTTTCGAAAGCCAGGAGATACTGCGAGATACGCACCCACCATTGGGAGCAATTGCTACATTGGTCCGGGCGCTAAGTTGTTTGGTCCTATAACCATAGGAGATAATTCGGTGATCGGCGCCAATGCGGTGGTAAATAAGAGCTTTGAAGGTAACTGTACCATTGGTGGAGTACCGGCTAAGGTATTATCGGATAAGAATTCGGAGGGAATGGTTTATAAACTGAAATGATGGAGGGGAAAATTCGATTGGATATCGTAATGAATTCAACGTTCAATAGTGATGTGGGAGGAAGGGAAACCTGGTTGTATAATTTCCTTCCCGAACTTTTAAAGGATACACGGTTCGAGAAAGTAACCCTGTTTGGTTTCCGAATGCCAGATCAAGAGGATTTTACCAATAAACTGGAATCCTTGGATCCCCAAGTTGATGGTAAAAAGCGACTATTCCCCGTTATTTTTAAAAAAGAACGTGGAAGGCTGCCTATTGCCCATAGCATGTATAAATGCCTTAAGGCACATACGCAATCGATTGGGAACCCACCAGATTTTGTGCTCGCCGTTGGCGTTTTCGAAATGCTCATGGTTTTAAGAATCCCTTATTTCAAACAGGCCAAAAAAGTAGTTTGGTTGCGAAGTATTTTTACCCATGAAAAGGCCTATGCAATTCCCAAATTACTAAACCGGCTTTTCCTGAACTATGAATTGAAGAAGTTGAAAAGAATGGACGTGGTTTTGGGTAATGGAGATGATATAGAGGAGTTTTATGGTTTCCACGGAATCCATGTAAATGTGATTAAGAATGGCGTTGCCATGAACAAATGGGACATGCCCTTTCCTAACTTTGAAGATCCCATACACGTTTCTTATGTGGGAAGACTAAGTCAGGTAAAAGGTATTGAAGATTATCTGTCACTCATCGAAAAAATAAAGCTTGGCCCCAAGGCTGATCAGTTTGTTTTTCATATTGTGGGAGACAATGGTCCTTATGCATCACAAGTTAACGATTTAACCCAGAAGAACTTTGTCATTAATCACAACCGTATTCCCAATGATGAGCTAACCGCTTTCCTTGGTGGCATCGATGTTTGTGTGGCATTAACCTACGCGTCTAGCGAAGGTGGTGGTGGAGGCACCTCTAACGCCATGATGGAACAAATGGCGGCTGGCAGAGTGATGTTGGCATGGAAAAATAGGATATTCTCCCAGTATTTAGATGAAACTAATGCTTATTTGGCCGAACAATACTCGGTGGAAGGCCTGGAACAAGCGTTATACAAACTGCTTGACGATAGGAGTGAAGCTTTGGCTAAATCGGAAAAGGGAAAAGAAACCATTTATCCCTACAGTTATGCATTGAATGTTTCCAAATTTAAAGAAGCCTTAGGCATAGCATGAGCATGAAAGTATTACATGTTATCAATTCTTTAGTGGCTGCAGGGGCAGAAAACTTGGTGGTTACTATGGCCAATGGTCAGATTAACACGGTTGATGTTTCCATATTCACTTTCTATTCTGAAAAAGATGTGTTTCATACCGAATTGGATAAGAGGGTAGAACTTCACCGAAACAAAGGGTCGCGTTATTTTTCATTGGGTAAAATGAGGCGATTGAATCGCCTTATAAGCAAGCATGATGTGGTTCATGTACACTTGTTCCCACCACTATATATCGTTGCCTTTCTCAGCATTTTTCATAGAAAGACGAAGTTTGTCTATACAGAACATAACACGCATAATGCCCGAAGGAAGCCACTTTTCCGGTTACTGGAGGGAATGGTATATTCAAGATATGATAAGATTGTCTGTATTACGGAAGGTGTGTCGACCGAACTGAAGAAATGGATAAAACGGGCCGATACTGTGGTAATCAACAATGTAATCGACAAAAAAAGAATAGATGCCAGTCCTGCCCATGATCGGAGTGATTTTGGTTTGGTGGAAACTGACAAAATTTTGGTAATGATTGGCCGTATGCATAAGCAGAAGGATCAAGATACCCTTTTACGTGCCATGACGCTGTTGCCTTCCCACTACAAGCTATTACTTATTGGTGAAGGGCCAAGGGATAATGAGGTTAGGGAATTGTCCACAAGTTTAAATTTAGACGATAGGGTTCAGTTTTTGGGCATAAGAACCGATGTGTTTTCCATTATAAAAATGTGCGACTTCGGAGTGCTTTCCTCACATTGGGAAGGGTTTGGTATTGTTGCCTTGGAATATATGGCTTGCAAGGTGATTACATTAGGTTCTAATGTAGAAGGTCTTAGTGAGGTAATAAAGCCCAAAAAGGCTCTTTTTCAGCAAGGAAATGAGATACAATTGGCCGAGCTCATACAAGAAGTGGAAAGTAATTCCCAATTGCACAGTACCATTTTGAAGGAACAACAGGAACAAATAGTTAATTTTGAGATAGAAACAAGCCTTCGAAAGCATTTCGAAGTGTACCGAGAAAAATAGATTACGTGTTAGATATAGCAGTAACCATCCTATTAATTTTATGCGGTTTCGGATTTATTCGATATTCGGCCAGGGAAGATTTGGATCGGAGGGATCGGCTTAATCTAAGGTTCTTATGGTTGTATCATCTGCTATTTTCGGTACTTTTTTACATCTTTATAAGTAATAATTCTGCAGATGCCAATGGATACTGGCGAATTGCCAAAAACGCTAGTTGGGATGATTTCTATTTCTTTCTAACCCAAGGGCCGGGGACTTATTTTATTTATGTATTTAACTTTATTCCGTCCCATGTCTTGGATCTTCATATTTTTACGGGAACGGTATTTTACAGTCTACTGTCGTTTATCGGGTTTGTGTTTTTCTACAAAATGGCTAAAACCCTTATTTCATTTAATACCAATGTATTTGGAATACCCCTATTTCCCTATATTTTCTTTTTACCCAGTTTCCATTTTTGGACGGTAGGAGTAGGAAAGGATTCCTTATTGCTGTTTTGTATTGGTACGTTTGGGTATGCCATCCTCAATCTCAGAAAGAGGTATCTATTATTGTTGCTGTCCTTGGCGCTAACCTATATGGTACGTCCGCATATCTTAATACTGCTTTTGGTCTCATTTGGATTCGGTTACCTATTCTCTTCTAAAGTAAAGGGATACAAACGTGTGCTTTCCTTTGCCATACTTATTGGCCTGTCAATTATAGTTTTACCTAGGGTATTCGCATATGCTAATATTGATGGGTATAATTTGGACAGCGTATTTTCCAGATTCGACCGACAGGCGCAAAACTTATCCGGGCAAGATGTTGGATCCAGTATCGATATTACGTCGTATTCCTATCCGATGAAATTTTTCACCTTCTTATTCAGGCCTTTATTTTTCGATGCCAAGAATGCCTTATATCTATTGGCCTCTGTAGAGAATCTAATATTCCTCTTGCTTACATTAAAACTAATTGTTTCCAAACCCATCCAAGCCATTAGGAAAGCTCCTTTATTGTTTAAAGGGTATTTGCTTTTCCTGTTATTTGGGACTTTATTGTTCTCATCCATCTTGGGTAACCTTGGAATTATACTAAGAATGAAAATTATGGTCTTCCCAGGGTTCATACTCTATATGCTTTGGGCATTTTCATTTAAGACGGAAACAGAAACAACAAACCTAGAACAATTATCAAAGAATACTGAAGGCTATGGATAAAGGTAATTTTATCATTTCGTTGGATTATGAGCTTATGTGGGGCGTGAGGGATAAAAAGACCATCGAGGATTATGGCGATGCCATAGTTAAAGGCCAAGATGCCCTATATTCCTTAGTAGATTTATTAAAGGAATATTCCTGTACCACAACCATTGCTACTGTCGGTTTTTTATTCTTGGAAGATGAAGCATCGCTTAAAGGAGCGATCCCCGACATACTGCCTGCGTATCATGATTCGAATCTGACACCTTATCATTTTATTCAAAATGAATTGAGTGGTGGGAAAAAAGCAACTCCGTATTATTTTTCCCATCGGCTTACCGAACAGCTTGCCAAGGAGAATCATGTAGAGATGGCGACACATACGTATAGCCATTATTATTGTTTAGAACCAGGACAGACCGATGAAGCATTCGAAGAAGATATAAAGTATGCGGTGCGAATTGCCAAGGAAAAAGGAGTTGAAATAAAAAGTATCGTATTTCCAAGAAATCAATTGTCACAGTCACATATCGATATATGTGCAAAGCACGGTATAACTTCATACAGAGGGAATCCAAAACATTGGATTTATCGTGCGGTTCCGGGAAAAGAACAGCACCTTATTCGAAGGATGCTGCGTCTTATCGATACGTATGTTAATATAACAGGGCATCATGTTGTTGATTTGGAAGAGGTAAAAACTTCCCATCCGTATAACATTCCGGCCAGTCGGTTTTTAAAACCCTACTCGCCATATTTGAAGTTTTTGGATGCATGGAAGCTAAGGAGAATAAAACGTTCCATGACCCATGCGGCCAAAGAAGGGAAGATATATCACCTCTGGTGGCATCCTCACAATTTTGGGAATCATTCAGAGAAGAACTTAGCATTCCTTGCTAAAATCCTAGCGCATTACAAGAAATTATCGGAGGCATATGGCTTTCAATCTATCACCATGGCAGATTTGTCGGATCAATTAAAAAAAGGAGAATGAAAATCGTCATCCTTGCGGGCAACAGTGAAAGCCATCGGTTTGTGTACAACGCTATTAATGATAGCTTTGAGATCGCACATGTGATCGTGGAAGAAGGAATAGGAAAAAAGCGACTGATTAAGGGGCGGTTAAAACGATTGGGGTTCTTTACGGTGATGAATCAATTGGTGTTTCAGGCACTCATTTCCCCGATTCTCTATAAAACATCAAAAAAACGGATTTCTGAACTGAAATCCTCGTTGAAATTGGATGATCGTGCCATTCCAACCGAGAAAGTGACTCACGTTTCTTCGGTAAACTCTGCCCAATCGAAGTCTCTGCTTCAGGAATTACAACCAGCCATTGTTTTGGTGGTTGGGACCAGGATCATAAGTACCAAAGTATTGGAGTGTATCGAAGGGTATTTCGTAAATACACATGTGGGAATCACTCCGCAATATCGTGGGGTTCATGGAGCCTATTGGGCACTGGCAAATGATGATAAGGAGCATTGTGGCGTTACCATTCATTTGGTAGATAAAGGAGTGGATACCGGAGGCATTTTGAAACAAGCGATTGTTGAGGTGACCAAGAAGGACAACTTTGCCACCTATAAGTACATACAATTTGAAAAAGCATTGCTACTCCTTCAAGAGATGTTGGGAGAATTCAAAAGTTCGGGCAAGCTTATATCACAAGAAGACCGCAAGAACGCTAAGAGTGCCCTGTACTATCATCCAACAGCAACGGGATATATTTTGAAACGAATACTGAAAGGAGTAAAATAGGTATAAAGAAAAGGATTGAAAGTTTTAAAAATCATAAACAATTTGGACACCGGCGGTGCCGAAAAGTTGCTTTTGGATTCTATTCCGAAGCTTCGCAATGAGGGCATCCATGTGGACATATTGCTGTTGGAAGGAACTGAATATCCATTTTATAAGGAACTGGAAGAAAAACAATGCTGTACCATCCATACCCTGGGCAAAGGCAATGTGTATAATCCCTTTCTTGTTTTCAGAATAATGCCCTACCTAAAAAAATATAGTCTCATACACGTGCATTTGTTTCCATCCCTTTATTGGGTTGCTATTGCCCGTTTTTTGTCGTTTTCGAGAGCGACCCTGGTATATACAGAGCACAGTACCTCTAACCAAAGAAGGAAAAATGGTTTGTATCGACTTGCAGATCGATTGATTTACAGGGCATATGATCAGGTAATTGCGATATCGACCGAGGTGAAACTATTGCTTAAGAAACATCTAAGGGTTAAAGACTCCAAGTTCAGGACCATAAACAATGGTGTGGACTTCGAAAGGTTGTACGAAGCACAACCGGCCAACAAAAAAGATTTCAATATACTTCCAGAAGAAAGAGTCATTATCCAAGTTGCCCGGTTTACAAGGGAAAAAGATTACGAAACACTCATTAAATCTGTCCCCTATATCCTACAACCCGTTAAATTACTATTGGTTGGGGAAGGGCCGGAATTGGCTCGTATGAAAGAGCTTGTTTCCACCTTAGAGATCGATAAGAAGGTGCTATTCTTAAACATAAGATCCGATGTCCCATCATTACTGAAAATGGCCGATGTGGCAGTGCTTTCGTCAAATCATGAAGGTCAGTCTTTGTATGGCATAGAAGCTATGGCCTCTGGATCGCCTTTATTGGCATCTAATGTAGATGGCCTAAAGACACTGGTTTTCGGAGCGGGTATTTTGTTTAAACATAAGGATGAAATAGATCTAGCCAATCAGCTGAATCAACTTCTAAGTGACGAAAAGCTTTATGAAGAGACCATAGAAAAATGCATCAATCGAGCTAAGAAATTCGGATTGAACCGAATGGTGTCCAAACATATCGAACTATATAAAGAACTTTGCAGAAAGAACAATGTCGAAACCTAAACTAGTACGAATAACTACGGTTCCTATGTCCCTTGAAAAATTGCTCGAAGGGCAATTGGCTTATATGAAGCAATGGTATGATGTGACCGCCATTTGTGCCAATAAAGAACGCTTGGAGGCCTATGGTGAAAAGGAAGGAGTTCCCACCTACCACGTGGAACTCACCCGAAAGATTACACCGATAAGGGATCTGAAGGCTGTCTGGAAACTCTATCGTTTTCTTAGAAAGAAGAAACCCGAAATTGTTCATACACATACGCCGAAAGCTGGGATTATCGGAATGCTGGCATCTTATTTGGCCGGTGTGCCGCACCGTTTGCACACCGTCGCAGGACTGCCCCTAATGGAGGCCCAAGGTAATAAGCGAAGGCTTCTCAATTTTATAGAAAAGCTCACCTACAGATGTGCTTCAAAGGTATATCCCAACTCCAAGGGATTATACGATTTTATAATGCAGGAAAAATTTACTCAACCCGATAAGCTTAAAATTATCGGGCATGGTAGTTCTAATGGAATTGATACGACCTATTTTTCGAGATCTCATTTTACCGAAGCTCAGTTGGATCAAGTACATGAGGAGCATTCCATTCCCAGCGATACGTTCATTTACATATTTGTAGGTCGTATTGTTAGTGATAAGGGGATTAATGAAATGGTGGCTGCCTTTACCCGAATGTATAAGGAGAATAAAAAGATCACCTTACTATTGGTAGGTCCTTTGGAAGAGGAATTGGACGCTCTTTCGGCTGAAACCACTGACATAATTTCTAAACATCCGAGTATTATTACCACGGGTTATCAGAATGATGTACGACCATTTTTCGCTTTGAGCAGCGCACTGGCATTTCCAAGTTATCGAGAAGGTTTCCCGAATGCCGTCATGCAGGCGTGCGCTATGGATTTACCCTGTATTGTGAGCGATATCAATGGATGTAACGAAATTATAACCCATCGTAAGAACGGTCTTATTATCCCTGCGAAAGACGAGGATGCCTTGTACAGTGCTATGACCGAGTTAATGGAAAACAAGGAGCTATATGAAGATATGGTTAAGATTTGCCGGTCTAGTATCAAGGAACATTTTGAGAGGAGTTATATTTGGAAGGAACTTTCGAAAGAATATCAGGAATTATTGAATTTATAGAGGCTTATGCTGTATACGTCGTTCATAAAACCCTTTTTCGATTTTGTCTTCGCCCTAGGGTTATTCTTGGTGGTGCTGCCCATATTTCTGGTGGTGGCTCTCATGTTAACCCTTCATATAAAGGGGAGTCCTTTTTTTGTGCAAAGAAGACCCGGAAAAAACGAGCGGATTTTTAAGATTATAAAATTCAAGACCATGACCGATGCAAGGGATGATGAAGGCAATTTACTCCCAGACGATGTGCGCCTCACTTCCTTGGGAAAATGGGTGCGTTCCACCTCTTTGGATGAGCTTCCGCAATTGCTGAATGTAATTAAAGGTGATATGAGTTTTGTGGGCCCTCGGCCCTTATTGCCACAGTACCTTCCGTTGTATAATGATTTTCAGAAACAACGCCATAAAGTACGTCCTGGAATAACAGGATGGGCACAGGTGAATGGGCGAAATGTTATATCTTGGCCTAAGAAATTCGAGTTGGATGTTCATTATGTAAATCATGTCTCTTTCGGCATGGATTTGAAAATACTATACAGAACTTTTTTCAAAGTGATTAAATCCGAAGGAATTACCGACAACAAAACACAAACCGTCACTTATTTTACGGGAAATGAAGAATAAAGAGGTATTAAAAAGAGCTATTTTAAGGTCTCAGGAAGCCTATCGAATATATGTGAATGCACCTTCCTATCTACAGGCATTGCGTATTTATAACGCCAATGAAATTATATATGATTGTTTGTATGAACACTATGCTGACCCTTCAAACGGGGAAGCTGAGGACTTACTCACCTATATTTTCCATTTGGAAGATTGGTTTCATCAATTTCAGGAACATGAAAAGGAAAACCAACCCAAGTTAACGGATACTTTCCAGTTCGAAAGACATAAGGATGCAATTCCTTTTCCAAAAGAATTAATTAACCACTTGATAGCCTAAGATGAGATACGTTTTTGCAGGTGACAGGGAATTGTCGGTTAAAATCCTACGGTTTTTAAAAGAACAGGGCATGCATCCATTGGCCTTGTTGGTGAGTGAAGGTAGCAATGCTTCGCATGCACAAGAACTCATAGAAGTTTCAGAACTACCAGAAGAAAGGGTATTTTATGGTAAATCCTTTACCGATGAAAAAGCTATGGCTATACTCTCCGAATTGGATGTGGATTACATCATTGGGATTCACTTCCCGTATATCATTCCAAAACGGGTATTGGACATACCCAATATCGGCTTTTTGAATTTGCACCCTTCCTATTTGCCCTACAACAAAGGTTGGCATACTCCCAGTTGGGCCATTCTCAGCGGCGATCCTTATGGTGCGACCCTACATTTCATGTCTGAAGGCTTGGACGAAGGGGATATTATTCATCAGAAAGAAATTAATATACAACCCAACGATACTGCCAATTCGTTATATGCCAGGGTGCTGGATTTGGAATTCGATGTTTTCACCGAAGCATTCGAGTCCCTAAAGACCCTTCAGCCCAATAATATGAAACAAACACATATGGGAACTTCTTACAAAAAGAAGGATTTATTCAAGATTCGTGAAATAGCCCTAGAAGATGCTACCACTTGGGGAAACGCTATCGATACTCTTAGAGCTTTAACAACCAATAAAATAGAAGAAGCCGTGTGCTTCGAGAAGGATGGAAAGAAATATGCTGTCCAGATAAACATAACTGAAATTGATTCATGAAAGAACGAATTTACCTGTCTTCACCCCATATGGGTGGAACGGAAAAAAAATATGTAGATGAAGCCTTTGAAACCAATTGGATAGCACCATTGGGACCGAACGTGACTGGTTTTGAAGAAGCTTTGGAGGCACATTTGGGAAGTGGTTTTCATGTTGCTGCATTAAGCTCGGGAACTGCTGCTATTCATTTGGCGCTTATACAATTGGGAGTCGGTACTGGGGATGAGGTGATATGCCAGAGCATGACATTTAGTGCATCGGCCAATCCCATTATCTATCAAGGAGCGACCCCAGTTTTTGTGGATAGCGAAGAAGACACATGGAATATCTGTCCCAAAGCACTGGAGGAAGCCATAAAAGATCGCATTTCTAAAGGCACCAAACCCAAAGCCATCATTGCCGTTCATTTGTATGGTATGCCCTTTAAGGTAGACGAAGTGATGGCAGTAGCCAACCACTATGGGATTCCAGTTTTGGAAGATAGTGCAGAAGCATTGGGCAGTTTATACAAAGGTAAGCCTTGTGGAACCTTTGGAAATTTATCCATTTTATCATTCAATGGTAACAAAATCATTACAACCTCTGGAGGGGGCGCCTTAGTGACCCAAGATCCAGCCATAAAGGAAAAGGTGGTTTTTTGGGCAACACAAGCGAGGGATAATGCACCTCACTATCAGCATAGTGAAATTGGATATAACTATCGATTGAGTAATATCTGTGCGGGAATTGGTAGGGGACAAATGGAGGTTTTAGACAAGCATGTACAATTGCGTAGGAATAATCATTCATTCTATTCCGAAATCTTCAAGGATGTCACTGGTGTTAAGGTTTTTACCGAAACCTCCGAGGACTTTTATTCTAATCATTGGCTCACCTGCATCACCGTAGATGAATCTAATGCATTTTCTACCGAAGCCCTACGAGTGGCACTGGCCGCAGAAAATATTGAGTCTAGGCCTTTGTGGAAACCTATGCATTTGCAACCGGTTTTTGAAAACTATCCTTATTATGGTGCTAACGTGGCCGAAAACCTCTTTAAAAATGGTCTTTGTTTGCCATCGGGCTCCAATTTAACAACAGAACAGAAACAAAGGATTAACAATGCAATTACGCAAATAGTCTAGATTATAGCTATATTTGTGTGCCTAATCTTAATCATGTGAGAAGAAGTGCTTTTTTTTTAAGCCAGTTGTACGATGGAGATAATAAGCTGAAACTGCTCGATCAGAGATATCTACCAAGATGGACAGTTTTCATTATCGATACCTTTTTATTGCTTTTTTCCCTTACACTTGTCTACTTTATTTTAAGGGGAACACCCATACAATTTCATAATGAACTTTCCGTACCCCTGCAGTTTACAGCAATTGTTGGAGTGAATCTTTTCTTTTTCTTTTTATTCCGAACCTATGCCGGTATCATAAGGCATTCCACATTTACGGATATCAAGAAATTGGCATTATCCAGTATTTTAACGGCAGTTACCGTTTTTGCCTTTAATACCGTTTACGAATTAATAACATCTCAAAAGGTTTTTCTAACGACCTTTTTGTTTACCTATATGCTGTTGTCTTTCTCTAGCATGCTCCTTTTTAGGATGGTGGTAAAGGAGAGTTATCAATTTTTGAAGAAAGCTTCGACAGGAAGTCATAAAAAAAGAGTGGTGATTATCGGCGTAGACGATCAAACCATATCGGTGGGTAATGCCATTACGACCGAATCCAACCTTCCCTTCGAATTGGTAGGTTTTGTAACGCGTAATTTCGGTTCGAAAAAGTATAAAATTGCAGGAAAACCGGTTATTCCTGTGAAAGGATCCCTCACCGATGCTTTGTTGGAATTGAACATTGAAGGGGTTTTGATTGTACATGAATCGCTATCCGGAAAGTTGAAAAATCAGATTGTTGAAGATTGTATTTCTGCCAATATCGAAGTATTCAATGTTCCTTCTATGGAAACTTGGAATACGAAAGCGGATATCAGAAACCAGATAAAACCCATACAGATTGAGGACCTATTGGAGCGTGAACCCATCGTAATCGATGATAAACTTCTGAAGAAGGACATCAATGGTAAAACGGTATTGGTAACGGGAGGAGCGGGTTCCATTGGTAGTGAAATTGTACGTCAGTTGGCCAAATTTCGTCCCGAACGAATCATCATTTTAGATCAAGCAGAATCTGCCCTTCACGAACTGGAACTATTCTTGGTTAGGAATCACCCCGATCTTAATTTCATTACAGAATTAGCAGACATTAGTAATATGTACCGCATGGAACTGATGTTTAAAAAATACGATTTCGATATTATATATCACGCCGCGGCCTACAAGCATGTTCCGCTCATTGAACGAAACCCGCATGAGGCGATTTATGTGAATATTCTTGGGACCGTCAACATTTCCATCTTGGCGATTAACTACGATATCGAAAAATTCGTAATGGTTTCAACCGATAAGGCGGTAAACCCAACCAATGTAATGGGTGCTTCCAAGCGTGTGGCCGAAATGTATGTGCAATCGCTTCAAAATGAAAAAGGGGTTTATACCCGATTTATTACTACGCGATTCGGAAATGTATTGGGCTCCAATGGATCGGTAATTCCGCATTTCAGAAAACAGATCATGCAAGGGGGTCCAGTTACGGTGACCCATAAGGATATCATACGTTACTTTATGACCATTCCCGAGGCCTGTCAGTTGGTATTGCAGGCAGGGACCATGGGTAAAGGTGGAGAAATCTATGTATTCGATATGGGTAAACCCGTTCGTATTCTGGATCTCGCCGAAAGAATGATTCGCTTGTCCGGATTGGAACCCTATGAAGATATTGACATTCAAATTGTAGGCCTACGTCCCGGAGAGAAGCTATATGAAGAATTACTTAACGATTCTTCTACGACATTGCCTACCTATCATCCAAAAATTATGGTATCCAAAGTGCCCGCTGGTGAATTTTCCGTGATCAAGAAAAAGGTTAAGGAAATCATTAAAACAGCTACTAGGCATAAGGACAAAAAAGTTGTAAAACTCCTCAAAGAATTAGTACCTGAATTTAAAAGTGAGAATTCAGAATTTTCAGAACTGGATAAGGAATCTGAAGTAAATACTGAAGTCAGTACTACCTAAATTCATCATTTAACGAAAAGATTATATTTGCATAATTATATGCCACTATGAAACAATGCTTTCTTCTTCTATGCACGCTTTTTCTACTTGTTTCGTGTGCTACAAAAAAACAGATCATCTATTTTCAGGATATTGAAGGAATTTCCAATCAGGGAGATGGATTGAGTTTCGAACCGGTTATTGAAAACAACGATGTATTGCATATTTCCATTTCTTCCATGAGCAATGAATCTCTGGAACCATTCCGAAGGAAAACCGGATTGGAAAGCAATATCGGAAATGCCAACCCAACACTTCAAGGGTATTTGGTGAACTCTGAAGGGGATATCAATTTCCCGGTATTGGGAACATTAAAAGCTAGCGGAAAAACAAGGGGAGAACTGCAATCCCTTCTTAAAACGAAACTTTCTGAATTTATTACCGATGTGGTGGTGGATGTTAGGATCATGAACTTTAAAGTGACCGTTCTTGGTGGTGTAAACAATCCAGGCGTTTATACCATATCTGATGAGCAGGTTACCTTACCACAAGCACTGGGCTTGGCCGGGGATCTTTCTGAAGATGGAAAACGGGAAAACGTCATGGTCATAAGAAGTGTGGATGGTAAGCAACAGGTGACGCGAGTAGACCTCACAAAAACCGACTTTTTTACCAGTCCCTATTATTTTCTTAAACAGAATGATGTCGTTTATGTGGAACCTTCCTTAAAGGGGGTGAAGAAATCTGGATTCATACCCGATGTTCCTGCATTATTGTCTCTCTTTACCGTGGTGCTCACCAGTGTTATCCTAATAACCCGATAGCTTTTACTTCATGAAAGATAGTATTCAGAATAATGATCAGAATGATTTCTCATTAAGGGAATTGGTGGATAAGTATTTGCGTTTATGGTACGTTTTTGTGCTCTGTGTCATGGTAGCTATCGCTGGTGCCATTATTTATTTAAGGTATTCTACGGCCTCTTACATGAGTACGGCTACTGTTATTGTAAAAGATGATAGATCGGCCAGTAATTCAGGGGAATTGGCCGCCTTTTCTGAATTAGGTAGTTTTTTAAACCGTTTTGGGGATAATAAGATAGAAAACGAATTGGCGGTATTCCGTTCGAAGCGAATCATAAAGGAAGCAGTAAAAACCCTCGACCTCAATATTGTTTACGAAAGTATTGGGACCTTTAAGAATACCAATTTATACGAATACAGACCGTTTGAAGTACGCTACCTTACTTTTAATGACAGCGTACTTTCTACCCGAATACCTAAACTTAATTTCAAAATACTATCAGAAACATCTTACGAGGTTTGGAGCGATAATAAAAGCATCGATGAGACCCATGACTTTGGGGAGCGTGTAGTATTGGGATTCGGTGATATTACGGTACTTCCCATTTTCGATAACCCTGAGATTTTCAATCATTATA
>JAHQVM010000057.1 GCA_019634365.1 Flavobacteriaceae bacterium
AACATTCAAGAATTGTTTGCATAACGAAAGAAAATTAGCTTATGAAAATCTTCATCTATGTATTATTGATTTTAGGTATCGGCCTCATTGTGCTGAATGCCACCAAATTGGATTTTTCTGCCTTATTCCAGGGAGATAGTGGTGTTGCCCTTATTGGCATCTTAGCTGCTGCTTGTTCCATTTTGTTGGCACTCATCCTTCGCACTTCTTTGAAGATTAAAAGCCGAAGAAAGTAATTTATAATTCTGGGAAACGCGACTCCATTTCTAATATCTTGGTGATCATGGGATCATCAATGTTCAGAAAATATTCATACGCATTGGGACCAAACAATTGTTGCGCAATATTGGCCTTAAGTGCTCTTTTCAATTCTTCTTCATATCCGCTGATGTCTATTTGAGCCTCTTCCAAACGTGCATAGGAAATGAAATCTTCGGTAAGGGCTTCATCTACCTCGTAGGATTGGGTGAATTCCTTTAGTGTTACCCCATCGAAATCCCCTCGATTGGCTTCCATGTATTCAAAAATGAAATAGCTCATGAAGCCATTCCTAGTAACATATTCGAGCGTTTCATTTTCCACACTGGTATCTTTGGGCACAAAAACATCGGGTATAATTCCTCCCCCACCATACACTACTTTCCCTTTAGGCGTAACGAATTTGAGCGAATCGGCCACCTTGATACTGTCTGAGCTACGCATTTCGCCATTGCGGTATCGATTTTCATAATCACTATAGTAATCGCCATTTCCATTGCCATAAGGGCGTTGGATAGAGCGGCCGGTAGGCGTATAGTATCGGGCTATGGTAAGGCGTACGGCACTTCCATCCCCCAAGGCCATTTCCCGTTGCACCAACCCTTTACCAAAGGACCTTCTGCCCACAATAAGTCCCTTATCATTATCCTGAAGCGCACCCGCGATGATTTCACTGGCAGAAGCCGAGTTTTCATTAATCAGGACATATAGCTTTCCCTCTTCGAAATCCCCCTTCCGGGTGGCATAGCTTCTATTCTCATCTCCATTTTTGTTTCGGGTAATGAGCACCAATTTGTCGTCCTTCAGAAACTCATCCAAGATGCGTTCTGCTGCGGAGATATATCCGCCGGGATTATCCCTTAAATCCAACACCAACGTAGACATTCCCTCGTCCACGAGATCGTCCAGAGCCGTTTTAAACTCGCTGAAGGTCGTTTCAGAAAAACGATTCACCTTGATATAGCCAACTTCGTCCGAAAGTTTATAGGAAGCATCCACACTTACAATAGGAACCCTTTTGCGCTTTAGGGTGAAATCCAAGAGGTTTGCTTCCCCTTTTCTAAAGACCTTCAGTTTTACCTTACTGTTAATCTCCCCTTTTAAATACTTGGATATGCTATCGCGATGGATGTCCTCACCAAAAAGTTGTTTCCCATCGGCGTACAAAATACGATCACCTCCTTTGATGCCTGCCTTTGCAGCGGGTCCACCAGCAATGGCCCGTATGACAGCAATGGAATCGTTGTATGGATAAAAACTCACCCCAATACCCACGAAGTTCCCCCGCATATCATCGGCATTGTCTTCGTATTGATCTACTGGAATGTAAACGGAATGCGGATCTAAATTTTCCAAAATACCGTTTACCGTTACATCAACGATACTATCGGTATTGATTTCGTCAACGTATTCGTAGTCGATATAATCGATCAAACGATTGAGTTTGTCTTTCTTGGAATTGGTGGCAAATATTTTTTCGTTGCTATCCTTGAAATTCAGTTTTGATCCCAGAAATACCCCAAGGAATAGGGCTATTCCCAGAAACAAAGGCATGTATTTTTTCGCGTTCCCCATTAATCCAAATCCGGTATGTGTGTTACTTCAACGCCAGCTTTTCTCAAAAATTTCAATCCACTTTCGTCCTTGTAGGCTTGCTTAAAAACCACCCGGGAAATCCCGGCTTGATGAATCAGCTTGCTGCATTGCTGGCAGGGCGACATGGTGATGTAAAGTGTGGCTCCTTTACAGGATTGCGTAGACGCGGCCACCTTGGAGATGGCATTCGCCTCAGCATGTAGGACATACCATTTGGTATAACCTTCCTCGTCTTCACAAATGTTCTCAAAACCTGTGGGAGTCCCATTGTAACCATCACTGATGATCATTTTATCCTTTACAATAAGCGCTCCTACCTGTTTACGTTTACAATAAGACAATTTGCTCCACTCGCTTGCCATCCTAAGGTACGCTACGTCGTATTGTCTTTGTTTGTTCTCCGTCATATAGTAAGTAAGCGAATTTAGCGGTTAGTTACCCCCCAACAAAGTGCCTGGGTGTTAAATGTTTCAGAAATATTCGACACAGCGCTCTACCGTCATATAGGCGCTTATCAAAGCAATGACCAAGGCGACCAAAATGACCCAGATGGATTTTTTAACCTTTAGCAGTGATCCCATAAGCATTCCCAATATGAGAACGGCAATGACTATAATGATTTGTGCCACCTCAATTCCCAAGGCAAAAGAAAGCAAAGGTGCGAATCCACCTTCATCATTAATCTGATTGTAATAACGCCCAAAACCAAATCCATGAATGATTCCGAACAACAAGGTAGTACCCCAAAGCACCCAATTATTGCTATGGGCCTCCTTGTTTTTCCATGTGGTTAAAAGGACGTAGGCGGCCGTGGCAAAAATGGTTGCAGGAATAAGGATTTCTATAATCCCCGAGCTAATAGGCAATATCCCTTTGCTAGCAAGGTACAAGGAAAGGGTATGCCCAAGGGTGAAGAAGGTAACCAATCCCAAGAGGCGTTTCCAATCTTTAATCTGAAAGGTAATGGCCAAGGCAATGAGAAAAAGGGCATGATCATACCCTTCTAGATCCAATACGTGCTCCAAACCTAATTTAAAATATAAACTGAAATCATTCATAGTATATAAAACTCCTAAAATTCAAGAAACAAGACAGCCAAAATAGCCAAATTGAGAGGAAATTCATAGCGTTGCCCCAATTTAAGAAAGGGAAGCTGGGGTATTCCTTTTTCATCATTGTATAAAATGGATACATCCTAATAAAAATCACCCTATCAATTCTATCATTTTACCACTTATTGCAAAAATATACCCGTTCATTACTAAAATGTCCCACTTATTACATCTACTGCTTTTGATTGGCATTCTTAGACTATTTTATACCTCATAATCAAGCACTTAAATATTGGAAGAATGAAGAAAACAGTCTACTTTTTATGGATTTCAATGGGGCTATTTGCCCTAGGATGCTCTCAGGATGATGCATTGGAAAATGAGTTGAATGCCGATTTGCAATCTTCGTCTGTTCCCGCAAATGAACAGACCGCATTGGCACGCTACGACCAACAGGAAAAAGGCCTGTATCACGGTCTTTTCTTGGCTAAGTTTAGCCAAAACCGTGGTAAAATATGGGTGAATGTGGGTAATGATGGTACCTATACCGCCGAGGTTGTTTTACACCATGGTGAAGTGATACATTACGAAAGGGTGTTGTCCAAATCCACAAATCCAATCGAGGATGACAAAGCCGTCTTTCATTTTACAAGCAGCAACAAGAGTAGCTTTACCTTAGATGTTACAGATTATAAGAATCCATTGATTCTGAATGCCAAGTTGGATGATGCGCTTTTTCATGGTGTCATCCGAAAACAAACTTCACAAATAGTGCCCACCGTTGCCATGGGCACCTATGACGATGGCGCGGGTTTTTCGGGTACTTGGAACTTTATCGCAGATGGCACAAACCCCAATCCTAATGGAACTTCTGCCGGCGCTGAAGGTTTGACACATATCATAACCACTCATAGCGGTAATGGTGCCATGTATATGGATCTGGGACCCTTTGAGGTATCACTGGGATGTTTGGGAGAACCTGTTCCAATTCTTAAAGATTTTGGGTTCACTATTCTAGTGGCAGCTGCGGATCAGATGAGTAATTTCTCACCCTCTTCCAGTACAGTTTGGAGCCTGGAAGGACTCGGGACATTTTTTCAAAGTTATTCAGATACCAACAACGCCTGTGCAGCAGTCACCGGAGGCACTTTTGTCCATCAATGGAATGGCAATGTATATACAGGTAACATTTTAATAGATTAATTAGCAACGATCTGATCCCTACCACTGATTTACAATATTTTAAAGATTAGCGAATTGGGTAGAATTTCATAACTTTAAGAGGAAAAAGTAAAACAATCTTCATACTAGTATAGCCCGTATCTTCATATGGGCTTTTTGTTTTTATATTCCTCATTATGAGCTTTTTATAAAAATGCATCCCTATATGCACCCCTCCCATTTTTCTTTTTTTTACAGATTCCTATTATTCTTGTTCCAATTAAAGGCAACCTACTCTAGTTCTTAGGCCCCAACCAACCCCATTATGAAAAAAAGACTACTCCTCTGGCTTTGTTTTTTAACCATTTCCGCGACCAGCATCAGTTACAATGGCAGTGCTCATTGGATAGAGAATGTCACCACACCTGATGCCGTTTGTACCGATATAACGGTTTATTTGGATACTAACGGAATGGCATCCATCGTTGCTTCCGATGTGGATGGAGGATCCTCAGATCCCGATGGAATCGCAAGTCTTTCTATCGATATTTCTAATTTCGATTGCAGTACAATTGGAACCAATTCGGTTACGCTTACCGTTACGGATGTGCTTGGAAATTCGGCAACATGTACTGCCACTGTTACCGTAGAAGATATCATCGGGCCCACATTCAATATTGCGGGACCCCCTGCAGGATTGCCTGCTCCGCCCACTTCCATTCTAAGTACAGTTACCGAAGCCCAATTCTTCGGAATCCTTTACGATCTCGATATCCCATCGCCCGCTGGCTTCAGTACGGGCATTCCATATATAACAGACAACTCCGGAGTAACCGGTATAGATCCTGATCGAATTGCCTACTACATGGAACTGGATGGCGAATGGGTATGGGCATCCATGAGCGACTTTACCGGAGGGGATTTAGTCGCCATGGGAGTTCCCAACAGTACTTCCAATCCTGCACGGTACGCCAATATCGTTTCGGACATGAACATTAACACCAATAGCCCAAACATAACACCTGCCATGGGAATAAATACAGGGAATGTTGAAATTTGGTATCGAAACTACAGCACCAATGCAGATCAGAATATAGGAGGTTCTGGGACCAATTACGATTTGGATGATAGGTTTAGCAATTCAGGCAGCTATGGTAGTTTCCAAGTGCACAACCATGGGGCTGGAGAGACGCTTTTTGCGCTCAATCGCTTTAATTCAACCTCCGGGAACGTAGATATCGGTATCGGAAACAGTCCAGCTGGAAATCCCGATTATACATCAGAACAAAACGGAGCCAGTTTTACAGACAGGCGGCTTCTCATCCTTGTAAGCGATCCAATCGTTCCTGAAATCACCATACCATTAGACGCTACCGGATTTGCAAGCATCAGCATCACAGATTTTACGGTTTCCGCTTCCGACAATTGCGGAACAGCTACGCTAAGCCTAAGCCAAACCGCATTTACATGTAGTGATCTTGGAGCCAATCAAATTAAGATTTCAGCTACCGACGACTATGGAAACAGCACGACCATCGACGCCATAGTCAATGTTGAAGATATTACACCTCCGGCAATCACTTGCCCAGCCGATATTACCGTGAGCAATGATCCAGGAAGTTGTGATGCCTACGTAACAGTTCCTGTACCAACCATTACGGATGAATGCATCACCCATGAGGCAGCAATGAATTTTGATGGATCCAATGATTATATGCTTTCCTACATCGATGCTACTTCTACCGATTTTACCATGGAAGCGTGGTTTAAGGCCAATTCTTCCGTAGGTGGATTCCGCACCATCATCTGCTGGCAAAAAACGGGACGCAACCACGAAACATCTTTGGCTGTGGCCAACACCGGAGTACTGCGCCTAGGACAATTCGATTATCAACCTCCTACACGATTTCAGGAAATTATTGGAACCACCAACGTTAGAGACGACCAGTGGCATCACGTAGCGGCTGTAAAATCGGGTGATGATTGGACCTTATATTTGGACGGTGTTGCGGAAGGGACACTCACATTGCATCCAAACAACTCGTCCTTTTCAGGATTAACGGATTTGAGGGTTGGAAATATTCAATTCAATGGAGGGGGTCGCGGCGAACACTTTAATGGTGAAATTGACGAAGTGCGAATCTGGGACATTCCCTTGACACAGGCCCAAATACAAACCAATATGAATGTATCCCTTACAGGAAACGAAACCGGACTAAAAACCTTATTCAATTTTAACGAAGGGATCGCCTGTGCGGATAATTCAGGATTCACAACCATTAATGACAAAGTCTCGGGAGCTGTGGGCACCTTATTCAATTTTGATGGCCTTGACGGTTCTTTAGGATGCGACTCTAATTTCACAGACACATTACTTCCCCCGATTGTTATTACCAACGACAACAACAATACAGAAGATGCCTCCGGAACCTACCCGGTTGGAACCACTACAGTAGCATGGACCATAACCGATCTCAATGGAAATAGCTCCGTTTGCTCAGTCAATGTTACTGTAGAAGATACCGAACTCCCAGTGGCAGCATGCCAAGACTTTACCGCTCAATTGGATGCTACAGGAACCGCATCCGTTTCCGCAACCGATGTTGACAATGGATCGACCGATAATTGTGGTATTGCAAGCACCACATTAGACATCATAAGTTTCGATTGTAGCGATATCGGCGCAAATACGATTACAATGTCAGTAACAGATCCCAGTGGTAATATTTCTACGTGCACTTCTATTATCACTGTAGAGGATAATATTGCTCCAACAGCTTTGTGCCAGGACATCACTGTCCAATTGGATGCCACTGGATCTGTTTCTATTAGCGATAGTGATATTGATAACGGATCTTACGACAATTGTAGTTTTACAAGTACCATAACTCCAAATACGTTTTCTTGTGCTAACATTGGAGTGAATACCGTTACGTATACACTTACTGATTCTTCTGGAAACTCAACAACCTGCAATGCTTTGGTTACAGTGGAAGATACTGTGGCCCCTGCGACAATTTGTCAAGACATCACCATTCAGTTAGATTCCAGTGGTATGGCAAGCATTACCGCAACCGAAGTGGATGGCGGGAGCACCGACGCCTGTGGCATTGCGAGTTCTACCATAGATATTTTAGATTTTGATTGTGATGATATTGGAATCAATACTATAACGTTAACCATCACAGACGTAAACGGCAACACTTCGAGTTGCATTGCTCAGGTAACTGTCGAGGATACGATGGTGCCCACAGCAAGCTGTCAAGATATTACCATACCATTGGATGCTTCGGGATCCGCTACTATAACCCCTGCAGATATTGATGGAGGCTCCAGCGATAACTGTAGTTTTAATGGCAGTGTTACCCCCAATACGTTCTCCTGCACAGACATTGGTCCCAATACCGTTACCTATATGCTCACAGATGGATCAGGAAACACTTCCTCCTGTTCGGCCATTGTTACTGTTGTGGACAACATCTTTCCCACAGCTACTTGTCAAGACCTAATAATTCAACTGGATAGTAACGGAATGGCATCCATTTCCGTCAACGATATCGATAATGGATCATTCGACAATTGCAGCATTGCCAATGCTAACATAGATATTACGAATTTCAATTGCGCCGATATCGGAAGCAATGCCGTTACACTAACCGTAACCGATCCTTCGGGAAATACCTCAACCTGTGTGGCTTCCGTAACCGTTGAAGACCCTATTGCACCCAATATAATCTGTCAAGACATTACTGTACAATTGGATGCTACTGGGATAGCTACCATTACCGCTGGCGATATAGATGGCGGAAGCACTGATGCATGCGGTATTGTAAGCACGTCAATCGATATCACCGAATTCGATTGTAATGATATTGGAACAAATCCCGTCACACTTACAGTAGTAGATACGAATGGCAATATCTCCAATTGTGTGGCCTTGGTCACAGTTGAAGACACCATAGCCCCTTCGACAATTTGCCAAGATATAACCATACAGCTCGACACCGATGGTATGGCCAGCATAACCGTGGACGATATTGATAATGGCAGCACTGATGCCTGTGGTATTGTTAGCACTTCTATTGACATTATGGATTTTGATTGTACCGATGTCGGCACCAATACAGTCACTTTAACCGTTACCGACATTCATGGTAATACTTCAACTTGTTCCGCCACAGTAACCGTTGAAGACACCAATACAACCACTGCAATATGCCAAGACATTACTATTCAATTAGATACTAACGGCATGGCCAGTATTGTAGCCGATGATGTAGATGGGGGAAGTGTTGCCGCCTGCAGCTCAGCCAATCTTGCCATAGACATTACCGATTTCACCTGTGCAAACGTTGGTGATAATACAGTTACATTAACCGTAACCGATGTAAATGGCAACACCTCTACCTGTACGGCTCTTGTAACCGTAGAAGATACCATTGCTCCAACCATATTATGCCAAGATATTACGGTACAATTGGATGAAACTGGAATAGCAAACATAGCAGCTACCGATATAGATAATGGAAGTACAGATGCCTGTGGTATTGCCAATACTACCATCGATATAACTAATTTCGATTGTAACGACCTTGGAGAAAATACAGTAACCCTAACGGCAACCGATATCAATGGCAATATCGCTAGTTGCCAAGCAACAGTTACCGTTGAAGATAGGATTGCACCCACAGTGCAATGCCAAGATATAACCGTGCAATTGGATGAAAATGGGATGGTCAGCATTACGGCGGATCTAATAGACAATGCCAGTTCAGATGCTTGTGGTATAGCCAATAGGAGTATCGATCTGTCAAATTTTGACTGCAGTAATTTAGGGGCCAATTCGGTAGAACTAACCATTACAGATGCTAATGGAAATTTGGCTAGCTGCTATGCAACCGTATGGGTTGAAGACACTATAGCTCCCATAGTAAATTGCGAAAATTTGGTAATTGAATTGGATGCTAATGGAATGGCCACCATAGATCCTTCCGATTTGGAAAGTGAAATTTCGGATGCTTGCGGTATAGCAACTATGACATTGGATAAATCGACTTTTGATTGCGCGGATCTGGGTGAAAACAATATTGCACTTACCGTTTCAGATGATTCGGGCAACACAACTACTTGTACGGCAATTGTTACTATCGTTGACACTATTGCGCCGATTATCAATTGCAGCAATGTCACAGTTCCGTTAAATGCCGAAGGCTACGCAACGATTACTCCAGAATATCTGGCTAGCATTTCCGACAACTGTGGTATTGCTTCGACCTCCTTGGATATTTTCGAATTTGATTGCTCCGATGTTGGAGTTCCTATTTCCGTTCAAATATTTGCGGAGGACATAAATGGAAATACGGCTACTTGTAGTGCCCAGATTTCTGTAGTGGACAATCTTCCCCCCGTTTTGAGCTGCCCTTCAGATCCTGTTGTGGAACTGCCTCCGGGTGTTTCGGTGTATGAACTACCTGATTATGTTGGAATCGGGATGTTCTCTGCCCAAGACAACTGCTCTGATAGTGTTAGAACCCTGGGGCAATATCCCGCTCCCGGCACACCACTTACCGAAGGTGTACATATCGTTTCCATTGTAACGATTGACAATAATGGTGAATTCGATCGGTGTCTCTTCGAATTGACTTTGATCAATACTACTATAGAAGAGGATATGCCGAATATTTTGGGAAGCCTCGTATTATACCCGAATCCTACCAATGATCGATTCTTTTTATCGAATGAACTTTCGTTGCAGTTAGATGATCTTCGCATTTACGACATCACAGGGCGATTGGTAAAGGAAGTACCTCTTAACGGAACTGGGATTCTAACACCCATAGATGTAACCGAATTGGCCTCTGCCACCTATCTTATTGTGATTAGTGCAGGGGATGATCAGTTTACAAGACAACTTATTAAGGAATAGCTTGCTTAGTGAAAACAAAAAAGCCCAAACTTTCGTTTGGGCTTTGATCTGTACTCAAGGTGGGAATCGAACCCACACTCCCGAAGGAACTGGATTTTGAATCCAGCGCGTCTACCAATTCCGCCACTTGAGCGTTACGGGACGGCAAAAATACATAAATATTTATTAAAACAAGGCAATTCCTTTCCTCATTTTTATGAAGAACACTCCCCAGTATTTTTTACATTTGCACCCAACACAACTAAATACCACAAAACATGTCGCCATCCGTACCAGCTCCTAAAATCTTTGCCTGTAAACAAAGTGAAATCCTTGCCCAGCTAATCGCCAAATCCTTTGGTGCACCCTTGGGAAATGTCATTACCTCAACCTATAGCGATGGCGAATTTCAGCCCTCTTTCGAGGAATCGGTTCGAGGAAGCCGTGTTTTTATTATTGGATCCACTTTCCCAAATAGCGACCACTTGATGGAAATGCTACTCATGCTAGATGCTGCAAAAAGAGCTTCGGCACGTCATATTACTGCCGTACTTCCTTACTTTGGATGGGCAAGACAGGATAGAAAAGACAAACCTAGGGTTCCTATTGCCGCAAAATTGGTAGCCAAAATGCTAGAAACTGCAGGTGCGACCCGAATTATCACGATGGACTTACATGCAGATCAGATTCAGGGGTTTTTCGAAAAACCGGTGGACCACTTATTCGCCTCTACTATTTTCTTACCCTACCTCAAGAATTTGAATTTGGAAAACCTTACCATCGCTTCTCCAGATATGGGAGGATCCAAAAGAGCCTACGCCTATTCCAAAGCCTTGGAAAGTGATGTTGTGATTTGTTATAAGCAACGAGCCAAGGCCAATGTAATTTCGCATATGGAGCTTATTGGGGATGTGCAAGGAAAGAATGTAGTATTGGCCGATGACATGGTAGATACTGCAGGAACCCTAACCAAAGCTGCCGATCTTATGATGGAACGTGGGGCGAAAAGCGTACGAGCCATCTGTACGCATCCTATCCTTTCCGGAAATGCCTACGAGCGCCTGGAAAATTCCAAACTTGAGGAACTCATCGTTACCGACTCTATACCCCTTAAACAGGAGAGTCCTAAGATCAAGGTACTTAGTTGTGCAAAGTTATTTGCTGATGTAATGCTGAGTGTGCAGCACAACGAAAGTATTGCTTCCAAATTCTTGATGTAAATTTCATGAAAGTCGGGAATTCTTGGGTTTAGCAACTTTGATCCTGTCTATATATGGCCTACTTTCGCAATGGTTTTATAGATTCATGTATGAAAGTTCTTACTTATCTCCTTTTAGTAGTTGCAATTCCTTTATGGGCTCAAGATGGAGGCTCACATCCCGATTGGAATGACGTCCCATATAACAACTTAGACTTTGTTGGGCCCAATGGAGCCACTAGCGGGTCTCTGGATAACAATGAAGTATACGCCATAGAGTTTCAATCAGATGGAAAGATTCTTGTTGGTGGTGGTTTTACGAACTACAATAATTACCCGAGCAGCAAAATTGTTCGTTTGATGGCAGATGGAACCGTGGATTCCAGCTTCCTATCTCCATTAGTAAACGACTTCTTCGGTGCCGTTCGGAGTATTACACCCTTAGCAGATGGTCGCATTTTGATTACGGGACAATTCTACACCTTCTGTTCTGACGGCAGCCCAGATTGTACACGCAGTGTGCTATTCTTGAACTCCAATGGTTCCATTGCTACAGACCCAGTTGAGATAACAGCCAACTTATCTCATGACAGCCATCTGCAACCCGATGGGAAAATTTTGGTTGCTGCGAGCTACAATGGTATCAGTTACGATACCAAGGGAATTACAAGATTTAATAACGACGGTACCGTAGACACCACTTTTGAGCCTACTAATGGATCGAGCACCTTATTCGATTCCGATGTTCGTAAAATAGGGTTGCAAAGTGACGGGAAAATTGCTTTAGTAGGTGATTTTGATTGGTACAACGGAAACTCAGTGAATAATTTCATGAGGTTAAATGCCGATGGAACTTTCGATAGTTCATTTGATGTAGATGGTATCGACGCCGAGGTATATACCCTAGAAGTTCTTCCCAACGACGACATCATTATTGGCGGCCTTTTTCAGGAGGTAGAAGGAATGGACGTTAATAAATTAGCTAAGTTCGATGCCAATGGAACTTTGGATCCAACCTATTTAGCAAACATCACATCACCTTTTAGTCCGGTGAGGGGCTTACAACTTCTGCCTAGCGGAAAACTCATGGTGGTGGGGAACTTTACTTCATATGCGGGTCAAGAATTACGACATGTACTCCGTTTAAATGCAGACGGAAGCTTAGACGAAACGTATTTCACAACCGCTTTCCCTGGCGGCACTGTAATTGAGGTTTCCCTTACTCCCTCTGGCAAACTAATCTATGGTGGAGAATTTGAAAGCTATCAAGGCTCTCCAAGAAAATACTTAGTGCAAACCTTCGAAGATGGAATTCTCGATGCCAGTTTTAATCCTGCTATTGGTGCCAATGGATCGATCCGGGAAATCATTGTACAGCCTGATGGAAATATTTTGTTAGGAGGTCTCTTCGAAGAATATGGAAGCAGCACCAGATTCGGTATGGCTAGAATTTTTCCTGACGGAACCATTGATGCAAACTTTGATCCAGGCACTGGTTTTTTGAATGGAATACTCGGTTTCGAACTACTCCCAGATGGCAAGATTTTGGCGGCTACCTCTGCCTATTATCTCAGTGACGGCACTATACTACAGGGATTGATTCGTTTAAACTCCAATGGTACACTGGATCCCAGCTTTCAAAATATCTTTCAACCCGACGAATTTCCAACCCTAGTAAAGGTTCAGGATGATGGAAAAATACTCTTAGGTGGTGGGAATGTGCAAAATTTACGATTGAACGCTGATGGTAGCATAGATACCACTTTTAATAGTCCGTTACCTGGATTCAGCATACGAGGCATCTCCATCCAGCCCGATGGAAAAATCATCTATACGGGGCAGTTTGATAGTTACGGAACAAATCCCAGCAGGGACATCGTGCGAATCTTTCCCGATGGAACTTTCGACGCATCCTTCGATGTCGGCAACGGTTCCTCCAACTATTTGCTCGATGCTCTAGTACGTCCTGATGGCAAAATAGTTGTCTGCGGAAATACAGGGTCTTTCGATGGACAGGATGTTGGAAACCTTTTTCAATTAAATAGTGATGGTTCCTTAGACACCTCTTTTTTCAACAGTGAAATTGTATCCGAAATGAGAGAGGCCAAATTAACTTCAGACGGGCAAATCATCGCTGGTGGGCGTTTATTTAGCGCAGATGGCCACCCCACGGATGGCGTCGTAAGACTCAATAATGATGGAACCGTAGATACTACATTTCAAATAGATGATTTGGACGAACGCCTTGTTTATGCCATCGATATCGATACCAATGGGGACCTTGTCATGGGAGGTAATTTTACCCAGATGAATGGATTTCATAAAGGACGAATCAACAGGGTTTCCATGAATTCCAGTACTTCCGATAGTGATGGGGATGGAGTTCCCGATACAGATGATGCAGATCCTAACGACCCTACTATTTGTCAGGACACAGATGCAGATGGATGTGATGATTGCACCAATACTGGTGCAAATGGTTCTGGAGGTGATCCTGATGATGATGGTGACGACTTCGATGGAGACGGCTTATGCGACTTCGGTGATGACGACGATGATAACGATGGCACTCCGGATGTGGATGATGCTTTCCCATTCGATCCTAGCGAAGATACCGACACAGATGGCGACGGTGTTGGAAACAATGCGGATACGGATGACGATGGTGATGGACAAACAGATAGCGATGAAACCACCTGTGGTTCGGATCCTTTAGACCCTACAGATGTTTCTCCCGACCTTGATCAAGACTCTATTCCAGATTGCGTGGATTTAGATATTGATGGGGATGGTTATTCCAATGATGAAGAAATTGCGTGTGGAAGTGATCCCCTGGATCCCGATGAAGACTGTAGCACTTTATCCATTAGCGAAACTGGCACCATACCCTTCACAATATTCCCTAACCCAAGCCATGGAATTACTGAGATGATTTTTGATGTCCCAGTTTCCCGTATTGATGTATTCGATATCCATGGGAAGAAGCTGATCACTTACGTACCAGATTCAAAACAGTTCCAGCTTAATTTAGAACATTTAAATTCAGGCACATACCTTTTAAAAATGGAGGTTGACGGCAATTTTTTCACCCGACAAATTATATTGAAATAGACCCCACAAAAACATGGGTGATAACTTTCTGTTTTACACTCAATTTAATATATTTGCAGCCGCTTTACAAAGAAGCGGCTTTTTTAATTTAAAACAGTACAATGAAATCAATTACAATCAACGGATCTCAAAGAGAAAGCGTGGGCAAGGCATCGACCAAAGCCTTACGTAATGCTGGAAAGGTTCCCTGCGTTGTTTACGGAGGCGAAGCACCTATACACTTTTCGGCAGACGAAATTGCATTTAAAGACTTGGTGTACACTCCAAACGTACACACAGTTGTAATTTCATTAGAAGACGGAACAAAGGTAGAATGTATTCTTCAAGACATTCAATTTCACCCAGTAACCGACCGCATCCTTCACGTAGATTTCTACCAAATCTTCGATGACAAGGAAGTAACCATGAACATTCCAGTAAAACTTACCGGAAATTCACGTGGTGTTAGAAACGGTGGTGTATTGCGTATCGTAAACCGTAAACTTCGTGTAAAGGCATTGCCAAAGGATTTACCCGATTTTATCGAAGCCGATATTACGGAAATGAAAATTGGAGCGAAAATGTATGTAACTGCTATTGAGCAAGAGAAATTCCAAATCCAACATTCGGACAACACAGTAATCTGTCAGGTGAGAACTTCACGTACCGCAGTGGCCGATGAAGATGAGGATGAAGATGAAGAAGGAGCAGAAGGAACAGAAGCCGGTGCAGAAGCTCCAGCAGCTGAGGCTCCAGCGGAAGAATAAATTTCTATCCCGATATCATAAAAAAGCATCCTGTGTTCGGGATGCTTTTTTTATTTTTACGAAAAATACAGGAAGGAATGCTATCCTTTTTTAGATCACTTTTTGTTTCAAGAAAAAGCGAACCCTACACCACAGGCGATCCTATGAAAAAATTCCTCATTGCCGGTTTGGGCAATATTGGTCCTAAGTACGAGAATACCCGACACAATATCGGCTTCAAGGTATTGGACCATATGGCCAGTGAAAACGATCTTACCTGGGAAACGGTTAAGTTGGGGGACGTTACAACCCACAAGAAGAAGGGACGCACTTTTTTGTTCTTGAAGCCCAGTACTTATATGAACCTAAGCGGCAAAGCCGTAAAATACTGGTTGGACAAGGAAAAAATACCCTTGGAAAATTTATTGGTGGTTACCGACGACCTCAACCTCCCCTTTGGCACCCTTCGGGTAAAGGGCAAGGGAAGTGATGGCGGACACAATGGACTGAAGGATATTCAGCATGTACTTCAAACCACCAAATATGCGCGCTTTCGTTTTGGGATTAGCGATACATTTAGCAAAGGAAGACAGGTGGATTATGTGTTGGGACAATGGAGCGAAGATGAAACATCCCAATTGAAAGAACGACTGGACACAGCAGCCAAAATTGTTGAATCATTCGGATTGGCTGGCTTACAAAATACCATGAACTCCTATAACGGAAAATAAATTGGAGGAATACACATCGGCTTTAGTATACGATAGCACCAAGGGTTGCGTAGTCACCATTGGTACCTTTGACGGGGTTCACTTGGGACATCAGGCAATCATTGAGCGTCTGGTGAATCTCGCAAAACAAGAAGGGTTGGATGCTGTTCTCCTTACATTTTTTCCGCATCCGCGTATGGTCCTTCAAAAGGATGTTGACCTAAAGCTAATCAATACGCTGTCGGAAAAGCGGGAAAGATTAGAATCCTTAGGGGTAGATCACATGATCGTGGAACCCTTCACCAAGGAATTCTCACGCCTAACCGCATTGGAATACGTACGGGATATTTTGGTAAATCAGCTGAACGCCAAACACATTATTATTGGTTACGACCATCGATTTGGAAGGAATCGAACCGCCAATATCGACAACCTTAAAGAATACGGAGATACGTATGGTTTCCAGGTAGAAGAAATTTCTGCCCAAGAATTGGACGATGTTGCCATTAGCTCCACCAAAATTAGGAATGCCCTCGACAATGGGGATATACAAACAGCAAACGATTATTTGGGATATCACTTTTCCTTAACAGGAACAATCACTGAAGGCAAGGGTATTGGGAAAACCCTAGGCTATCCCACGGCAAATTTGGAAGTGGATCAACCCTACAAGCTCATCCCCAAAAAAGGGGTGTATCTTGTTCGATCTTCATATCAAAGCAACCCATTGTACGGATTAACCAGTATTGGCACCAATCCAACTGTTGGAGGAACGAACACTACCATAGAAACCTTTTTTATGGATTTTGAAGGCGATTTGTACAATGAATCCATGACCATCGAATTTATCACCAATATCAGGGAAGAAAAAAATTTCGATTCGGTAGAGGATCTCATAAAAGCCATTGAGGAAGACGAAGCGTATGCGAGGAATTTTTTGAACGATTATGAATAAGTTCCTTTTTAAACAAGTTGACAATACCGGGCTTGTCCTTTGGCGTGTTGCCTTTGGGCTTCTCATTGCGTTGGAAGGTTTTGGTGCAATCGCTACGGGCTGGGTGAAACGTGTTTTTGTGGAACCAGAATTTACCTTTCACTTCATCGGATTCGATTTTCTACAACCCTTGCCCGGAATGGGCATGTATTTTTATTTTGCTCTTTTAGGGGTGTTGGGGGTTTGCGTAATGCTGGGATATCGGTATCGCTTTGCCATGTTTTCATACGCAGTACTCTGGACCAGTGTATACCTTATGCAGAAGACATCCTACAACAATCATTATTATCTCATGATGTTGTTGTGTTGGATGATGGCACTGCTGCCAGCCAACAGGTGGCTTTCGATGGATGTAAAAAGAAATCCTGCACTGAAATCCCTTCACATGCCACAATGGGTTAAGTTAATTTTAGTGCTACAAGTGTTCATAGTATTTACATACGCTTCCATAGCCAAAATGTACCCCGATTGGTTCAATCTAAAGGCACCTGCCCTACTTATGCTGAATAAGCAAAACTATTGGCTCGTGGGCGATTTGCTACAACAAAATTGGATTCATTCCAGTATTGCTTACTTCGGGTTACTGTTCGATCTGCTCATCATCCCATTATTCCTTTGGAAACGAACACGGGTATTAGCATTTGTTCTCTCCCTATTCTTTCATCTATTCAATTCGGTGGTTTTCCAAATTGGTATTTTCCCTTATATGTCGATCGCTTTTGCTTTTTTCTTTTTCTCTTCAGAAACATTGGTGAAGCGATTTAAACTAAAACGTGAAATATATCATGGATATGAAATTACCGTGCCTTCCCTAGCCAAACCGGCGATAGCCATCTTCAGCATTTATTTCATTTTTCAAGTCGCACTTCCCCTTAGGCATTGGTTCTTCCAGGATGATGTCCTGTGGACCGAGGAAGGTCACCGCCTTAGTTGGCGTATGATGTTACGATCCCGTTCGGGAGTACTGAATATTTGGATTGAAGATAAAGCTACTGGGGAGCGTACCAAATATCCGTACAAGCAAATGCTATCCAAAAAACAACAGCGTAATGTAAAGACCAAACCCGATCTTATTTGGCAATTGGCACAACGCATTCATGCGAAGGAATTGGAAAACGGTAAAGATGTCGCGGTATATGCACATTGTCGGGTTCAGATTAATGGCGGCGTGCTGCATCCTTTTATCGACAAAGAAGTGGATCTAGCCCAGGAAAAATGGCATCCTTTCAAACATCACGATTGGATTTTGCCTTCCCCGGCAGATTACCACAGCAAAGCCAAAAAAGAATAATTTCAAAACTTCCCTTAGAGCCTCTTTTTCCCTAACTTTGCGCTCTTAAAATCCTTACGAAGATGTTACAAGTACAGAACATTCGCGATCACAAAGAAGCTTATGTAACGGCCTTGACCAAAAGAGGCCTGGATGCCAAAGAAGCACTTGAGGAAGTGCTGTCCTTGGATGAATTACGACGGGCAACCCAAGCGAAATTGGACGAGACCCTTTCGCAATCGAATACATTTTCCAAGGAAATCGGGATGCTTTTTAAAAGTGGGGAAACCCAAAAAGCCAACCTTCTTAAGGAAAAAACCACACAGCTTAAAGAGCAAAGCAAGGAGCTTCAGCAAGCATTGAACGACGCTGCGGACCAACTCCAGAAAGCATTGTATGAGCTTCCGAACATACCCAACGATCTGGTCCCTGCAGGAACCGATGAGAACGATAATGAAGAGGTATACAAAGAAGGCGAGATCCCTACTTTAGATAGTGAAGCACTTCCTCATTGGGAATTGGCAAAGAAATACGACCTTATCGACTTTGAGTTGGGTGTAAAGATTACGGGTGCAGGTTTTCCGGTATATAAAGGAAAGGGAGCCCGTTTACAGCGAGCTTTGATTACGTATTTCCTAGACAAAAACACCGCTGCCGGATATACCGAATATCAAGTTCCCCATTTGGTGAACGAAGCCAGTGGTTATGGAACAGGGCAGTTACCGGACAAAGAAGGACAGATGTACCATGTGGGAATGGACGATCTTTATCTCATTCCTACAGCCGAAGTTCCCGTTACCAATTTATTTAGGGGGGATTTGCTCATGCATAACCAATTACCCATCACCTGTACCGGATACACTCCCTGTTTCCGCCGTGAAGCCGGAAGTTATGGAGCCCATGTTCGCGGGTTGAACCGTTTGCATCAGTTTGATAAAGTGGAAATCGTACGCATCGAACATCCCGACCATAGCTATGCTGCTTTGGACGGCATGGTAGACCATGTAAAAGAGATTCTTAGAGAACTAAAATTGCCATATCGCATTTTGCGATTATGTGGCGGGGATCTTGGATTTACCTCTGCTTTAACCTACGATTTTGAAGTATTCTCTACCGCTCAAGACCGATGGTTGGAGATTTCTTCGGTTTCCAATTTTGAGACCTTCCAAGCCAATCGATTAAAACTACGTTTCAAGGATAGCGACGGTAAAAACAAATTGGTGCATACCCTTAACGGAAGTGCCCTTGCCTTGCCACGTGTTCTTGCGGGAATTTTGGAAAATTACCAAACCCCCAACGGAATTAAGATTCCAGAAGTACTGGTTCCGTATTGCGGGTTCGATATCATCGACTAGAGAAGATTTTATCGCGCGGGAAAACGGCCCAATATTTGAGAAATATTTAAGAACTCTATTCCGTATATTTATCCCATGCGTATTGTAATCCTTATCGCTTTTCTTCTTGCTGCCTCATTCTGCATGGGACAGAGCCAAGGTTTGGCCAAAAACTACTTTGAACAGGGAGAATATGAAAAAGCACTTAGCATTTTCAAGAAGCTAGTGAAGCAAAACCCAGGCAATAGCAATCAATTTTTGTACTTGGTTAAAACCTATCAACAATTGGAACGCTATGATGATGCCCAGGTTGCGATCATGGAAAAATTGAACGGTCGACGTCCGTATCCTCAGTATTTTGTGGAGTTGGGTCATAACTATACCCTTCAGAAAAAGGACAGTCTTGCCGTTTTTGCCTATGATAAAGCCATTCAAGCTGTTGAGGAAAATCCTATATACGCTTATGTAATAGGCAGGTCCTTTAGTGAATACAGCCTTTTGGATGAAGCAGCTACGGTATATGAAAGAGCCATGGAATTGGATCCATCGAGGGATTATAATGGGCAATTGGCTAAGATTTATGGGGAACAGGGCAAATTGGAGCTTATGTTCGAGAAATACATCGACCTCATCCAATCCAATGTTGCCTACCGGCCATCGGCCCAAAGAAGTTTCAGTTATTATGTAAATGAAGACCCCAATAACGAACCCAATATTATTCTGAAAAAGACTTTGTTACGTCGCTCTCAAGGAAGTCCAGACATATTGTACAATGAATTGTTGAGCTGGCTGTTCATTCAGCAGAAGGACTTTAAAAAAGCATTTATACAGGAAAAGGCCATCTACAAACGCACCGACGAAGACTTAAGGGGAATTATCGATTTACTTCGAATTTCTATTGATGAAGAAAGCTATGAAGATGCTCGGGATATTGCCAACTTTGTAATAGAAAAAGCCACCACTCCCAGTGCAGAAATTTCGGGATATCAATACCTCATGAGTATCGAATTGAAATTGGCCCAGAAAGAGGATTATGCAGACATTCAGCAGCAATTCTTGGCACTTTTCGACCGCTATGGTCTAGGATCCGAAACCTATGCCCTTCAGTTGGATTACAATGAATTCCTCGCCTTCAAAATGAGCCAGAAGGACAAGGCCATCAATAATTTAAAACAGCTTTCAAAAAAACGTTTGTCGGTGTATCAAGAATCCCGAATCAAATTGAAATTGGCAGATATTTTGGTGTTCGATGAGAAATTCAATCAAGCACTTATCTATTATTCCCAGGTTCAGAAAAAAGTAAAGAACGATCGCTTGGCACAGGAAGCACGATTTAAAGTGGCAAGAACCAGTTACTACAAAGGAGACTTCGATTGGTCGCTCATTCAATTGGATGTGTTGAAGAAATCTTCGTCCCAGCTCATTGCCAACGACGCCATGGAGCTTGCCTTGATGATCCGGGATAATTCGCTGGAGGACTCTACAAAGACGGCACTCAAGAAATTTGCACAGGCAGATTTGCTGGTCCTGCAGAACCGTTTGGGAGAAGCCGTAACCTTGTTCGATGACATTCTGGAAAACCACAAAGGTGAAATGATCGAAGACGAAACCCTTCTTAAGCAAGGCATGGTCTTCGAGCAATTGAACGAGCTCGGAAAAGCTGAAGCCAATTATCTTAAAATCATTGAATTTTACAAAGACGATATCTTGGCGGACGATGCTCATTTCCGACTGGCCAAGTTGTATGAAAATACCTTGGATCAGCCCAACAAGGCCAAAGATCTTTACGAGCAAATCATTTTCAATTTTGCAGATAGCATCTATTTCGTAGAGGCGCGTAAGCGATACAGAATGCTTCGCGGTGATGAAATCAACTAACAGCCTAATTTACTTCCACAACCCTTTAAACCCGAGCCGTGTACATTTATAACGTTACGATTAATATTGAAGAGGACATTCATGATGCTTGGTTGCAATGGATGCAAGAAGAACATATCCCAGACATGTTGAAAACCGGTAAGTTTACCAAAGCACTTATGACACAGGTACAGGTGCAGGAAGAAATGGGAGGCATTACGTATTCGGTGCAATACTGGACCGACAGCAAAGAGACCCTTCAAAAATATTACGATGAGGATGCAGCCACACTGCGAGGTCAAAGCAAGCCTTTCGTAGGGAAATTTGTGGCCTTCAGAACCGAACTAAAGGTCGTAGCCGAATTCTAAATCAAAACCCGACAGGAATACCTATCGGGTTTATTGCGGGGATTCTGGAATAAAAAACTGGTTAGTTAGTTTTCCATTATTATAAATTCGATTCTACGATTGGTTTCGTGTTCTTGTTCAGAACAAGGATTACAATCGATTTTAGGTTGGGATTCTCCGTACCCTTTCGAAGTCAATCGTTCCTTGGCTATTCCTTTAGAAATTAGGTATGCCACTGCAGAAGCAGCACGACGATCAGACAATCGCAAATTATAGGAATTGTTCCCCCTAAAATCTGTATGTGCTCCAAGGGCCACAGAGATCTCTGGATTTTCATTCAGGGTCGCCACTACCGTATTCAAGGTAATTTTAGACACTTCCTTAATTCTTGCGCTGTCGTAATCGAATAAGATGTTGTCGATCTTGATATAGCTTTTCTCTTCCTCCACAACAATGGGAGCAGGAATGGCCTTTAAGGTAACATCTGCTTCGTATTGTGGTGTTTTGTTATCGGTATTAAAAATGGTAGATCCTTTGTAGAAACCTTCCTTACCAGAAACGATGGTATAGTATTCGAAAGATGACAATGGGAAACTGAATTCGCCTTTCTCATTGGTGATCATGTTGCCCACTTCGGTACCGTCGGTATCAATAAGTTTAACCTCAGCATTCGCCAACGGGATTCCCGTTTCAAAATCGATCGCCTTTCCGCTCACCGTTTGTGCCAATACATATTCCGTAAGACGGTAAATATCGTAGTTCCCATATCCCCCTTCTTTGTTAGAGGTAATGTACCCAATTCTCTCGGTGGCCGGAACAAAGGCAATTTCGTCTTTTTGGGTATTGATCGTATTCCCCAAATTGATAATAGTTACATATCCCTTTTTGGTTCTACGGGCTTTAAACACATCGTATCCACCAATATTATCGTGACCTTTTGACGAAAAGAACATAAACTTTTCATCATAGGATAGGTGCGGGAATTTTTCGTCCTGCTCGGTATTAATGAGACCTTCAATAGGCGTAACCTCCCCATAGCTATCTGGGCCTTTTACTTCCACCTTAAAGATATCGTATCCGCCTTTTGTGCCAGGCATGTTGGAAGCAAAATAAAGGGTCTTGCCGTCCTTGCTTAGATGTGGGTTTTCTACCGAATATTCGGCGCCATTTACAGGAAGGGCTGTCATTTTAAACCACTCGCCTTGGCGCTCTGGGTTTAATTCTGCTCTGTATAATTGAAAGTGCTGTGTGTCTTCTTCCGTGTTCTTGGTAAAAAACATAACATTCCCATCTTGAGAAAATGTTACAGTCCCCAAGTTTTCATTCTTGTTCAGTATACTTGAGAACAACAAAGGACGCGTTAAATCGTAGTTCTCTAAAATATCACTGCAGTACAGTTTGGTATAGGGTTCATTGGTGGCGGGATCCTTAGGTGCCAATGCTCCAATTTTTCGTGCTGAAAAAGAGATGAACTTATTCATGAAAAGTCCAGAGCCATAATCGGCATATTTGGAGTTGATTCCTGTGGTCAAGGTTTCAAATTTGAAACCATTGTCCCCAATTTTATTAAGTGTAAATTCTGAAGCATCCGCTATTTCAGAACTGGTTTCTTCGCCGACAAAATTTTGTGCCTCGCCGTGGGTAGCTATGCAAAGAAATGCAATGAAGAGTAATAAGCTTTTTCTCATGGTGAGAATGAGGTTGACTGAGTTAGATTCAGGACAAATCTAATTGGAAAAAGGAATTTTCCTACATATTTTAGCTGAAGTGTAGGTTTTTTCGTTAAAGTGCATTTTTCAAGCTTTCACCTCCTTCCCAGTAGAAGTTCTTTGCTGTGCAAGCATAGTATTTGGGGCCTTCAAGGCGATCCGCAACCCAGATTTCCCTACCTTTGAAATCAGTATGCAAGATCCCGTTAGAGCGAAAAAACATTTAGGACAGCATTTCCTTCACGATGAGCGAATTGCCGAAAAAATTGGCGACACCCTCACCTTGGATGGATATGAAAATGTCTTGGAAATTGGTCCTGGAATGGGGGTTCTTACCAAATATATCATTCAAAAACCCCTTTCGGTGATCGCTATGGATTTGGATACCGAATCCATTGCCTATCTAAAGCAACATTATCCCAATGACAACCTCACCATACTCGAAGCAGACTTCCTTAAATTCGATCTGTCTACCATTTTCAACAACGAACCTTTTGCCATTACGGGAAACTTCCCCTACAATATTTCCACTCAAATCGTATTCCGAACCTTGGAGTACCGCCACCGCATTCCAGAATTCACCGGAATGTTTCAAAAAGAAGTAGCACAGCGTATCTGTGAAAAAGAAGGAAGCAAAACATACGGCATACTATCGGTACTGACCCAAGCCTTTTATGAAGCAGAATATCTTTTTACGGTGAAGCCCGGTGTTTTTAACCCCCCTCCAAAAGTAGATAGTGGTGTGCTGCGGTTACGACGAAAAGACAACTTTACCCTTCCCTGCGACGAAGCCTTGTTTTTCAGAGTGGTTAAAACAGCGTTTCAACAGCGGCGGAAAACACTACGTAACAGTTTAAAAACCTTCAATCTGTCCGATAAACTAAAAGAAGATACTATATTTGCCCAGCGTCCGGAGCAACTATCGGTCACGGAGTTTATACACCTCACCCAAAAAATACAGGACGATGGCATTTCAACTCACAGATGAATTTGTTCAGCACATTGAGCATCGCATTGCTCAACGGGACGGTCTTGGGTTAAAGGAAATGCTCAAGGAATACCACTTCGCCGATATCGCCGAAATCCTTGAAGAACTTAAATCAGACGACGCCACCTTCCTCATTCAATCGCTAGAAAGTGAAATCACCTCCGAAGCACTTATGGAAGTGGATGAAGACGTTCGGGAAAAAATCCTGGATCGCCTTTCCCCCAAAGAAATTGCCAAAGAGCTGGAAGAAATGGATACCGATGATGCCGCCGATGTCGTGGCCGAATTGGACGAGGAAATCCAGCTGGAGGTAATCGACAAAATAGAGGACGAAGAGCATGCTGCCGATATCGTAGAACTGCTCACCTATAACGATAATACTGCCGGTGCCCTTATGGCAAAGGAGCTTATCCAAGTGAAAGAAACTTGGACCGTTGCTGGCTGTGTTCGCGAAATGCGCAGACAAGCCAAAAACGTAACCCGCGTTCACTCTATTTACGTGACCGATAAAGATGGCCTACTCAAAGGAAGGCTTTCCCTTAAGGATTTACTCACAGCACCCGAAAAAGCACACATTAGCGATGTGTATATTCCTAGGGTAGATTACGTCACCGTGCATACCGAAAATGAAGAGGTGGCAAGAATTATGCAGAAATACGATTTGGAAGCCATTCCCGTGGTGGACGAGAGTGGCCTCTTAATGGGACGTATTACCATCGATGACATTGTAGATTTCATTAAGGATGAAGCCGAAAAAGATTATCAGCTTGCAGCGGGTATTTCGCAAGATGTAGAAGCCGATGATAATGTTTGGCTGCTTACCCGCGCTCGACTTCCTTGGCTGGTACTCGGACTGTTGGGCGGATTGGGGAGTGTCTACATCATGCAGGGATTCGATACTGCTTTAAACGACTTCCCAATACTTTTCTTTTTTACTCCACTAATTGCCGCGATGGCTGGAAATGTTGGGGTACAATCCAGTGCGATCATTGTGCAAGGTTTGGCCAATGATATTATTAAAGGAAGTTTATGGAATCGACTGGTAAAAGAAGTTGGCCTTGCCCTAATTAATGGAATCGCATTGGGATTATTGGTGATCCTTTTCGGGTTTATCGCCGGTTTGGACCAATTGGTTAGCCTTACCATTGCCATTTCTATGCTAAGTGTTATTATAGTTGCAGCATTGGTGGGCACTTTTGTCCCTATTATTTTGGACAAACGAGGCATTGATCCCGCTATTGCTACAGGGCCTTTTATTACCACGAGTAATGATATCTTCGGCATATTCCTCTTCTTTTATATTTCAAAAGTAATCTTAGGATTCTAATGGACAACAAGGTTTTTAAACATCGGTTTACAGTTCCTCCCAGCGCCATCGATGTTAGAAACCATGTAAACAATCTCGCTTATTTGGAATGGTGTTTGGACGCAGCACAATCGCATTGGGAACGTAATGCTTCCGAAGAAATAAGAGGGAACTATGTTTGGTATGTACTCAACCACAACATCGATTACAAAGCTTCGGCTTTCGAGGGCGATATACTCGAAATTGAAACATGGGTCGCCTATTCGGAAGGGGTGAAAAGTGAACGGCACTATGAAATTACCAATACAGCTACGGGACAATTAATTGTGGCAGCCAAAACCCTTTGGTGCTTCCTAAATGCCAAGAGCTTAAAACCCACTAAGATTCCAGAGGAAATTCGTAATTTGTTCTAAAATTATGAAAGCTATGAATCCCATTAACGTGAAAGAAAAATTTGGGAAATTTTCCAAACAATGGCATCCGCATCAAATTGCCACAGTAGATGATATGCAAGTGATCCTCGCCAAAATCCAAGGTGAATTCGTATGGCACAAGCACGATGAGGAAGACGAACTGTTTTATGTACAGAAGGGAACCTTGGAGATGCATTTCCGTGACAAGGTGGAAATCGTGAAAGAAGGAGAGATCATTGTGGTCCCAAAGGGAGTGGAGCATTGCCCGAAAAGTATAGGGGATGAAGAGGTGCATTTGCTTCTATTCGAAAAAATAGCAACCAAACATACGGGTACTACCCAACACGAACGAACCCAAACCGAATATCCAAAAATATAAGCTAGTGAAAATCCTCCTCCTCGACCAAAACCATCCCCAACTCCAGGAAGACCTAAAAGAAGCCGGTTTTAAAATCACCGAAGACTATACCTCTTCCAAGGAAGACATAGAAAAGATCATTGCCAAATTCCATGGTATTGTCATCCGCAGCCGATTCAACATCGACCCACAATTCCTTGATGCGGCCAAGAAACTGAAGTTCATTGCCCGGGTGGGTGCGGGTCTGGAAAGCATCGATATCCCTTATGCCAAGAAAAAGAAAGTTCGGTTGATCTCAGCTCCCGAAGGAAACAAAAATGCGGTAGGCGAACATACCTTGGGCATGTTGCTATCGCTTTTTAACAAACTCAATACTTCCGATCTCAGTGTAAAGTCGGGAAAGTGGGAACGGGAGGCCCATCGCGGTATCGAACTGGACGGAAAAACTGTGGGAATTATTGGTTATGGCAATATGGGAAAAGCTTTTGCCAAAAAGCTGAAAGGCTTTAATTGCACCGTATTTTGTCATGATATTTTAGAGGATGTTGGCAACAAGAACGCCACCCAGGTTTCTTTGAAAACCCTGCAGGAAATGGCAGATGTGGTAAGCTTGCACACTCCTTGGACACCCTTGACCGATAAAATGGTGAACGAGGAATTCATTTCACAATTTGCAAAACCCTTTTGGCTTTTGAATACGGCCCGTGGAAAAAGTGTTGTTACGAAGGACTTGGTTAAAGCCCTAAAACAAGGTAAAATTTTGGGAGCGGGTCTGGACGTATTGGAATATGAAAAATTGTCCTTTGAGTCGTTATTTAGTTCAGAAATGCCAACGGAATTTCAAGAGCTGCTCGGTATGGACAACGTCATTCTAAGTCCCCACGTAGCCGGCTGGACTGTGGAAAGCAAGGTGAAACTCGCCCAAACCATTTCGGAAAAAATATTGAAGCACTACGCGTAATCTTTGTGCTCTAGTTCGCGCCTATGTAAGCGCATACCTTTAGATCTGGCCTATAAAGGTGGGCGGGTGCTAGCGGCGGATGTAGCTTGAAGATCATTTGAAACGGCTTTAAGGTCGTTTGACTGATCTCTGAGATGGAACCAACCATCTTTAAGCTGATGAGAAGCATCTCTATGGTGAATCATTGTCCCTCAAAGTTGATCAAGAAGAATATGAAGGTCCTAAAAAGTACCTCTAGAGGTGATAAAAACCATCTTAAAGATGGTTCTTTTGGATTATGAGGTGGTTTATTTATGCCGAGAGGTACTCCTGATGACCCCTTAAAAGAGTATCCAAAACAAAAACCACAACCCTTCCAGGGGGTTGTGGTTGTATTGTAAATATAGCATTTTATTTTATCAAACCCGACTCAACCTTGTGAAAGCACCCGTCTGGAGACCTGCCCAAAGCAAGTGGGCGGGCGCTAGCGGGGGGAATTACCTTAATTCTCTATATTGCTTTAAAACATTTAATATCTGTTCAGAAAAATTCCAATTTCTAGGTTTATCTTTCGGGTAAAACCAAATCAAACCAGATGTCACCCAACGGTTTCTGTATCTAACAATAGATTCAATTGTATAATCATCATTGCCAAATTCTCCACCACAACAATGGCAAATTTCATAAGACGGAGTTACGTTGTCATCTCCCCAAATTGGTGAGGAGTGTTCTAATCCACATATTCTACAATTATATTCTTTCATTACGCATCATGATTTTTGGAATAATCTTTACCTCTGCCGACGCCCAGCTCAGTTGGGTGACCCCATAAACAAAAAACCACAACCCTCGAAGGGGTCGTGGTTCTTACTATAAATATAGCGTTTTTACTTAACTATTCTACCCGCTCACTCGTATGTAAGCACCCGCCTGGAGACGAGCGTTAGCGGGGGAGTACAATTACCAAATAATGCCAATAAATTCATCAAAATTTAATTTTTTATGGCCATAGTCTGGATAAATATCGTCATAAATGAATACGGTTTTCTCTTTGAATAAGAATTCAAGCGAATATCTGTTAAAAATCAATATTTCTTTAGTTTTATTATTCCTTTTTCCACTATTGATAGTGGATAAAATAAGATCTCGCGAATAATCATTCAATTCTTCTTTAATAAAATTATCTATTTCGATCATATTTTGCTATTTAAAAAGGGAATGCTGTTCTTACAGCTCCATCCCGAATGAATACCCCCTGCTGGCGCCCGTCTCCAGACGGGTGACAACATCACACTAAGAAACCCATATCGTCTATTTGCATGATGCTATTATCCCCTGCAAAGTTCCTTACACTGCTGAATTTCCATTCCACTGGTTTGGTCACAAACCCTGCTTCCACAGGATTATTGTGAATATAATCCAATTTTTGTTTTATCACTTTGTTGCTCCAAAGCTCAATAGGTTTGTTGTGGTGCTGCCAAAATTGGTATTTGGAAACATTGCCCTTTTTCTTTCCTGCCTGTTCGAACATCCATAGCAACCATTCGCGCCTACTTTCTTGAGGGTTTTCTTGTATGGCTTTGATAATGTTAGTTGCCGTATACTTCTTGAAATCCCTCAACAACTCTGTTGGCTCTTCCGTTGCTGATCTAAAAATTAGATGGACATGGCTAGGCATAAAGCAATAGGCAAAGAGCTCCATCCCTTTTTCGGTTCTACAATGATCAATACTTTCCCGTAATATCTTGAAATATTTGGCTCGCGTAAAAACATCGATCCAATATACGGTTGCAAAAGAAACGAAGTATGGAGCCGTAGGATTGTGAAATTTATATTTTCTACTCATATAAAACAAAAAACCACAACCCTTCCAAAGGGGGTTGTGGTTGTATTGTAAATATAGCATTTTATTTTATCAAACCCGACTCAACCTTGTGAAAGCACCCGTCTGGAGACGGGCGCTAGCGGGGGGAGAAAAAGAAAAAGGATGAACACAATGTTCATCCTTTTTCGGTTATATCTAAATTTTAAATTACTGTTTTACAATCATTTGTTTTTAAAAATTAATCCATCAACTAATCTGTACCATTACCCAGCGGGGGGAAAAAAGCACTCATTTTAAAATGAGTGCTTTTACTGTTAGCAATTTCATGATTTTAAGTAAGTGTCCTATTCTTAGAATATTACCTAATTAATTTTGAAAGACGAACTCCATATATTTTTTAGATAGAGTTTCATAACCAAGATATTTGGCCATTTCCATTCGATAGAGTAACTTTAGTTCTAAGGTATTATCTTCTCGAATGGACTTATATAAGTGTCCTATTAAATCAATCTTTATATTGTTTGATGATTTTAAGTTCAAGGCCCAATAAGTATTTAAAGTATAAATCAAATCTAAATTCCACTCCAAAGAAGTCTCCATTCTTAAGATTTCAGACACATAAATTCCGATAGCTAAGATGTCGTAATCACTTAAACTATTTAACCCATGTCTATTAACTTTAACACTTAATGATTCAATTTTAGAATCACTTAAGGTTGAATTAAAATCTTTATCGTGCAAATTGAACTTGTTTTGAACATAAGTTATATATTCAGAGCACGTAGAATTTATGTTAAATAAATTCTCTTTTTCCAGCTCAAAAACACTATCTGTTTCTGGAATAGGAACAGGAAATTTCTCTGTTGATATATGTTCATTTAATTTGTTATAATCTTCATATAATATTACATATTTACCAATCTTTGGCATTAATAAGTGCTGACCACCCTTCAGTTCAAGTATTTTAGCTTGATTAAAATCACAAATTTTACTTGACGAAACATGATCCAATAATTCTAAGACTTCAGGGTCGTGTCTCTCTATAATTTGGTAAGATTGCATATTAAATAACAGTATTAAACAAATGTAATAGATCATAATCTAACTTTAATAGAATTACTGTTGTACAGAGGTCTTCCAAAATTTAATATTGTTCTTCTTCCAAAATCAATTTCCATTGATCCTTGAGACATTCTGTAGCGAGGCTGCCAATGGTCAACTTTACTTGTTTTGAAAACACCATAACCATTCTTACCTAAAGTTTTATTTGCATAATTGTATACACCCTTAGTAACATAGTTGTCTGCTAGTGTTACAAAGGTAATAGAAACTGGAATATTACTTGGAAGTCCAGAAACTTTTCCCATTATTGCTAGTTCGTTAATAAAACCTCTAATTTGGGCATCAGGTGTAACATTTTTGGTTTTGACCTCAATGAAATTGTGACCACTATAAATAACTGGACCAACATTAGTATATGAAGTAACATCTGAATATCCATCAGGTATAGTACTTTCTGATTTATCAGGTGATGGTCTATATCCTAAAAACAAATTGTTCAATAATGCAAAGTCTGAAAATGCTTGTTCAAATAATTGACCAGCCATTGAATTCAAAGCTTCTTTAGAGCATCCTGTACAATACTGGGAAACGTAGTCAACTAAAACTCGTTTTGTTAAGGGTTCCCAATCACCGTTGTCATTACTGCCGTTGGAAATTAAATAATCATCTGGATTATGATTAGCTCTCATCTCGGAAAAAACTCTTGGATAATGCATGGCATTTGAGAGTTCAGTATTAATCGCAGCACCGCCATCCCTTGGTACTGAGTTGTTTCCTAATTGTGCCCCATGGGTAATGTGTTCTCCCATTCCAAAATTCTGAGCCATCTGGATCTCCTTGGGCAATCCTTTATTGGCGGCCACAGTACTATTCGGTGCCGCTGCATCTGCCCCACTTGGATCTGCCCAGAAGATGGGATTGTTGTCAAAGGCCACAGAGGTTCCCTGCGAATGGTGAGTCACAGGATCAATCCCCAAGAACCGACCAATGGCTGGGTCATAGCTACGCATCTCCATCTCATAGAGGTTCAAACTCAAATCCTCATTCAATTCAACACCATTATATTTCCATTTTTGCGCCACGAGGTTGGCATCGCTGGAGATGTTATTGTTGTAGCCGTTCTGTTTCAGCCCGAAGGGATAGTAGTGGCTTTCCTCGATGATCTCCCCACTGGGATTTATGGAGCCGTTCCCATCGCTATCCACATAGCTCAGGCGCACGTTCCCCAAATGGTCCCTGTACTGGTACACATAACGGAACCCGGTCTGGGTGGTCTGCCCTGTCCCTGCATTGAACTTCCCTATGGATTTTTCGTTCCCGCCGCTCGATGCGCTGGTGGGTTCCACATAGCCCTCTGGGTGGGGGAAGAACTGCAGGTCGTTGGGATCTGTACCGTACTTCTGGTACACATAGCCCGCTGCATACTGGGTCACCACCGTCGTGGGGTTGATCCCCCCATCGGTAAAGGTCTTTTCCAACTTGGTACCCACGGCATCGTACACATACAACAGTGTCCCCGAGCTGCCCTGTTGGTCGTCCATGGACACGTAGGTGGGCAGGTCCAGGTGGTTGTAACTGGTGGTCTGCACGTGCTTGTTCAGGTCCTTGATCAGGTTGCCATTGTCGTCATAATCATAGTCATTGTTGAGCGAGGCGTTGACATCGTTGCCATCCTTAAAACCGAAATCGGCAAAGGCATGCTGGCTGGCATCGGCCACGTTGGTAAGCCTATTGCCCTCATAGGTATAGGAGAGCAGGTCCCAATCCCCGGCCGGGTCGTGGTTTACGTTGGTCCCCATACGGTCCAGGGTGAGCAGGTTCCCGTTCAGGTCGTATGAAATATTGTCCACATCGTGGGTATTGTAGGCAGACATACTGCTCAGGTTGTTACCCTTCTGTCCCTTTGCTTCCAGGAAGCGGTTCAGTGGATCATAAACATACGAATACCCCCGCAATTGCTTGTCGGTCTGGTC
>JAHQVM010000058.1 GCA_019634365.1 Flavobacteriaceae bacterium
GGGGTATATTGATGAGTAACTATTTCTCAGCAATCACCTCTATCATAATAGGGCAGCAGAGGGTGGCGCCTGGAGTGTTTTCCAGCATACCTACTTCCTGCAATGCCAATTGTACGTCTTCTTCGGTTAAAAGTCCCATGTCTTTTACCCTTGGAAAATAACTGTGATAAAATGTTTTCGGCCATTGCCAGGTCACGTTGTCTGGGGTAGCCAATTTCGACATGAGCCTCAAATTATTGATTTTCATCCCCATGTTAGAAAGCGTGGTGGGCAATTCCCTACCAATATCGATTTCCGCTGGAGAATCCTTGAAGCTTCTTAAGGCCGCCTCAATGGCTTTTTTTAAACCAGGCATTTCTGGCTCGGTTTGGTGGGTAGACCAATCGTAGTACTCATGGATGACCATTCTGCCACCGGGCTTTAAAGCATCGAATACCTTCTTCAGGATTTCTTTGGGATTTGGCAACCATGCCATGGCCCAACGACAATACATCCCATCCAAGCTATTGGGCTCCAAATGCATTTCATTAAAATCGGCCAATAAGGGTGTGATGTTCAAATGATATAATTTTGAGATGTGTTTGAGGTGTTCTATATATGCTTCGGATTTGTCCACGCCAATCACCCGACCTTCCTCTCCGGCGAGATATGCCATTTCCTTGGTACAAAAACCGGGTCCCGATCCTAAATCGAGTAAAGTCTGTCCAGCCCGGAAATTGGCCAATTGCCAGCCCCGTTGTGCTTCTTCGGCCCAAATTTGGTGTTGTACTCCTAATCGGTGCAGTTCCTGGGCATCGGTTCCCAAGATATAGGCATTCTTTTCTTTCATTTTTTGGAAGGCTTTGTACCTATAAAAATAGGTATTTTGTTAAGAATAAATTAGCAGTACCCGTTCAGAGATTAATAATTTACATAGATATCCCCGATATAAGGATCTGGGAAATTAGGATGGTTCAAAACCAGAACATAGTAGTATGTGCCTACAGGAACGAACTTCTCTTGATAGAAAATCCCTGTATTTGGAACAGCATCCCATTCTCCTTCATCGTTACCGCCTTCATAGATAAGGTTTCCTTCCCGACTGTACACTTTCAAGTTGAAATCGGGAAAAACATTCACTACGTAATCCATGTGTAGTACATCGTTCATAGTGTCTCCATTGGGTGAAATTCCATCATAGATGATAGGAGGGCATTGTTCAACATTCAGCTGAAATGATGAAGTTGTAAAGCATATCTGATTTTCCAACCGCACATAAATAGTCTGCGGATTACTGGCATTCTCGAATTCTGTTGTATTCAATATGGGATTATTATTGGCAAGAGCGTCTTCTTGTGTAAGGAAATAATTGAATTCTCCTTGCGCATTCTGAGTAATGAGGTCGTCCTGTTCGGTTAAGTCGAAAAAGGCTCTTTCAAATCCACGGTCACATTCAGTAAGTGTGGGTAATGCTGTAATGGGTGGAATGGTTCCGAACTCTACAGCAAGGTCGAATTCATTGTTGAATTCATTCAATTCCTCGATCACACCAATTCCCGCACCGTTGTCATCCACTATAGCTACTAATACAAAATTGTTAGGAAGGCTTTCAGGCAACATGACCTCAAAACTTCCGGCTTCGCTACCACCAATAGGAATCACATTTTGTGTTTGGGCCTGAGCGATAAGCTGTAAATCTGCATAAAACGCTATATCGGTACCAGCAGGTAAATCAGCAGTACCTTTGGTATTGTACACGGTATAATCAACCACCAAATCCCGCTGTCTACAAGCAAAAATTTCATTGTCTATGGTAACCGTAGCATCGGGTAATGGACAGATAACGACTTCAACTTCAAAACTATCTACCACAAAACAATCTGGATTCGAAACCCTAATCCAAATCGTTTCTGGGTTGTTGGTATTTTCATGGGCGGTGAGATCCCCTTGCAACGGATTGGTGTTGTTTTCGGCATCCTCTTGTGTGGGGTGATAACTTAAGGTGTCATCAGGGTCTACAGAAGCTGTAGCTTCAGTTAGGTCGAACAATTCGGTTCCTACAACTTCGCAGAGTTCAAGGCTCTGTAGGGCACCGAATTCTGGAAAGACCAGCAAGTGGAATTCTACATTGTCTTCATTATTGTCATCATTCAATTCGTTGATTTCATCAAAAGGATCGACGATGGCCCTTAGTAAAAAGTCCGCAGGAACACTATCCGGCACTGTAAAGGTTATGGAACCACTTTCGGATTCTCCAAACTGAATGATAGCCGTGGTCATCGTTTCGGCCATTAGGGTATTGTCGCCGAAGAAGGCAACCTCTGCAGGAGGCAAGCGATCCGTTCCGTTGGTATTAAAGACGGTATAGTCTATGGTTAATTCGCGATTCCCGCATTCGGTTCCACCCACGATATTATCAATAGTAATGGTCGCTTCTGGCAAGGCGACATTGAGCACGGTAATGATATTATTGGCAATGATCAAATCCTGACTGGAAGTCAATTCAATCAAAGCTTCCGTATCTCCCGGTTGAATCAGATTCTCGACACTATATTGATCGATATCCATATTGTAAAAATCGGTATTCCCGGTAAAGGTATTGGTGCCATTAAAGGCATTGTCGGCTGGGTTCAGTGGATTACTCAAAAGGGTTCCGTTGAGCCTTAAGGTTTCATTATTGGCTAGCACATCATCACCTTCCCATGCCAAAAATCCGATCTTGGCTTCTGCATTATCCACAACTTCCAACTCTGTTAACTGGATGGAAAGGCTGGAATTTTGAATGGATACCGACTCGAAACCATCGAATACGGTGGCTTGATTCAAAGGGAGATCAGGGTCTTCATAGATCACCGTAACTGCCCAACCCCCAAAGTTGGTGGTATTCCCAGGAAAGCTGCAATAAACATCTTCTGTTATGTCTGGGACAAATTCTGAAAAGGTATATACACCATTTCCGGTACTGGCCACCAATGCGGTAACATCGGCATAGCCCCCAGCATATTGGTGTGTTTCATCCAACACATAGGAAAATGTTCGTTCTGCCGTAATGGGGGTCCCGTTGAGTTCTACTTGATTATCACCACTCCCCGAACCGGCCCAATACAAATAAGCGGCAATAAGGGCTTGGTCATCTTCCAAAAGAAATTCTGCGGCACTTTCTGTCAAGATTTTGCAGGGCGTGGTACCTCCTGTATTTTCACCTACATTCAAGGTATTTCCGAAGGCTAGATAGGTATATCGTCCTTCAAATTGCTGAAATAGTGTTACTTCCTGTGAATAACCCCAAGCGGTGGCGAAAAGTAGCACCAGGAGAATCCATCTCTTGAATAGGTTCATAGCAATACAATTGATAGTTAAATATACGAATATTTGCTATCGGCCCATTACAATAGAGGTTCGGAAACCTGCTATTTATAAATCCCGCTTTTTAAGGATCACATACGACCAGTAAATAAATAGGGTAGTCCAAGCGAGGATAATCACCACGTTTAGAGGTTGGAGGTCGTAATTTTTATCGAATGTTTCCCCCAACTGGCTAGCTGCAGATTGTACCGCTCCAAATCGGGTGAAGGGCTCTACAACGAGGTCAGACATAGCTTTTAAAGGGAAAAAGCGGTACACGGTCTCAAATAAGTCCACATCGGTTTTCACTCGAATGACTTGAAAAATAATGGCGACTATTCCCTCGATGACCTGCCAAAGCGCCAAGAAGCCCAGGGCAAATGCGGAACGTTTAACCCATATACCCAGAAACATACAAAAACTGAAAAAACAGACCAGTTTCAGGAAATAGGCAAGGATGTACTGCATATCACTGAAAATGATTCCGATTTCCTTATAGTCTGAAAAGAAGAGACCTAAAAGTAGTGATACCAAAAATAGAAAGACGGTCGAAACTACCGAAAACAGTAATACGGTAAGCACTTTAGAGGTTAGAAACTCTTTTTTACTGAGACCGTCTATCAAGTTCTGTTTAAGCGTGCGGTAGCTGTATTCATTGGCTACAATGGATACAATAACCACGGCAAAGAATAATTTTAACCATGCGGCAACCCATGCGTTAAAGTGCCAAATAAAAGGAAAGTTAAATATCCCTTGGTCAGCCATTCGGAATTTTACCCCTCCAAAATTGAATTCTATGGAGGCAATGAGTGCGATAAAGCAAATCAAGGCGAAATATACAATGGTAATGACCTTGGCCGCTTTGTTATACTTGAGTTTATGGAGTTCTATATTGAGTAGTCGTAGCATGGCGGTTAGTTATTGTTGGTGATTTCAAGGAATAATTCTTCAAGGCTTTCTTTTCGTTTTTCCAAATGGGATAAGGAGATGCCTTTGGAGAACAGATGGGCATTTACTTCACCGGCATCCATGGGTCTTGAGAGGTAAGCCACAAACCGATCGCCTTCTTCTTTAATGGTCGTAAAGGCGTTCATGGATTTAAGTTCAGCATGTAATGCTTCCTTGTCCTTGCTTTCGAGGGTGAGGAAACCGTGACTGGCATTCATGCCGTCCACACTCCCTGTGTAAAGACTTTCTCCATGACGAAGGATGACTACATGGCTGCACACTTTTTCAACTTCATCCAATAAATGCGAAGCCAGAAGGATAGTAGTTCCTTGGGATGCAATCTTTTTGATGATTCCGCGAATCTGATGGATTCCTTGCGGATCCAATCCGTTGGTCGGTTCATCCAATATGAGGATTTCAGGATCGTTGAGCAGGGCGGAGGCAATAGCCAACCGCTGTTTCATCCCTAAAGAAAACGTCCTGAATTTACTATCTGCCCGATCTATTAAGCCTACCACCTCAAGCTTTTCCATAACCTTCGAGGTATCCACACCTTTAATTTTGCAGACCAATTCCAGATTCTGAATGGCGGTCATATATGGGTAGAAATTAGGGCGTTCAATAATAGCGCCCACTCGTTTTAAGGCATCGTGGGTAGTTTCGGTTCCGTCGAACCAAGAAAATTCGCCCGAAGTACGATTTACAACATTCAGGACAATTCCCAGTGTGGTCGACTTCCCGCTTCCGTTGGGTCCAAGAATTCCGTAAACATTTCCTTTTTCGATAGTAAACGACAGGTTTTTCACCGCCGTAATGGGACCAAACTGCTTCGTAAGGTTATTAATGGTAAGTATCGGTTGCACAAAAATGGATTTTGTTGATTAGTTGTCCATATGACGAACCATCCCAAGTTATGTTACAACCGAAACTAAATTTTGAGAAAATCCTAACGTTTGCTATTCCGAAACTTGAATGGTGATTCTGGCGATCATCACCGGGGAGCTTTCAGGGCTTCCCAAAGGTCCTGTTTCGGTTTGGATGTGAACTCTATCCGTACCAATAAAACCCGAAGTCGCCTGATAGACATACTCGATGTTGCCTGTTTCTTCATTTTCCCGCAACTCACTTATCAAGGCATTCTCTGCCTGAAAAGTAATGGTGGTGAGTTCGGGATCCCCAAATACACCAATGTCGTACGTGAGCAACTCGGAGTTGCTAATTTCTGCAAGCGGTGTAAAAATAAGGGTGGTGGACTTGTTGTCGTCATCGTTGGAACAGCTCACACCGGCCATAATCACAACACAAATAAGAAGTAATTTCGTAATGGTTTTCATAAGTATCTTTTTCTTTTTTAGCAGCAAAAATCATTCCCAAGATATGGAATTATACCAAGACATGAGACTAGTGATGTCTTGAAATATAAATTAAGAGTTGTGAAACAGGCGCCCGTTTTCAATAGCCAGAGAAAATCATACCGATAGCGCAACGAATTGTAGAATCAATAGTCTTACTAAAAAAAGTCATGAGAAAACTTCTTTGTTTAATATGCGTTGGACTTCTTTTCTTGTCTTGCAATGAAGATGATAGTAGTACCGAACCCACCTTGGCAGGAACCTGGAATCTGGTAAATGTAACCTGTGAATGTGCACCAGTGGATTTTGAAGTTGGGGAACACGTTTGGAACTTTAATTTGGCGACCAATCAAGTTCACGTTAGCAACAATCCGGATGAGGACTTACAGATTTTGGACACAGGGAGCTATAGTTTTTCCATTACCGACAGTACGATTACCATTACATCCATCCCATTCGATTATTTCTTCGAGGGCGAAGTCCTGTATTTAACGGATGAACCCGAGGTAGATGGTCCTGCTTTGGAATTTATTCGCGAATAAAGTTGCTAATTACGATTTCTGCTCCTTATTGAAATACACTAAGTAGTAATACATTTGCTTTTCTTCGTCCCAGCCTTTTTCCACAAACTTTTCAGCACTTTCGGGGTTGATAAAGTCCATCTTAATCTGGATATTGGTGTCCAGTTCAATCACGTTCTTAATCTTTTTACGTGCCGCAGTCACTGCTGTATTTGCAATAGGGAAGGAGGTTAGGTCTTCGATTTTGTATTTGGGAGCTTGTTCGGTTTTATAGTGTTTGAACTCAGGAACAAGATCTGGGTTATCGATCACCTCATTCACAAAAGCGGATTCTTCGAAAAGGTCATTTTTTGCAAAATGATTCACCGCTCGGTTCATGAATAGCACCTCTTCTTTTTTGTCTTCGGCCGGTAAAACGACATCCTTGGCAAAATCCTGACAGAACTTTAGGTATTTCTTGGTGAAGAAGTTTTCATCCTCAAAAGCATCAACACCCAAGAAACTTTCCAGCCAATAACGAGCGTCGTAACGATTGCTGTCAATAGATAATACTTTATACCCTTCTTCCTTTTTAGTATTAAATATTAAAGCACCCTTGTCTAACTTGTTGAGGTTAACACCTTGTTGTAAAAAGGCATCCAACTGATTTTCTTTTTCTGAAAACTGAAGGAAATCTTGTTTTATCTCAGATTTAAAAATTCCGATGCCATCTACACGTTCATTGTCAATCTGAAGGTTTTCCAAATATGCTATATACACTTCACCACTTTTAATGTGCGGGTGCATGGACTGATCGAATAAATGCTTGGCAATTTTCTTGCTGATCTCATGTGCTTGATCGGGCGCATCGAAAATAGTAGAAACGTAATTGAATAGATCGTGGAAGTCCAAATCCGCATCATGCGCAAATTGAAAGTAATTCTCCTCTTTATCCCGAAAGGGTTTCAGGAAGAACTCTTTCATTAATGGAGCAAGTTCATCGTCCATTTCATAGGGCGTTGAAGAAAGCAGAATTCCTTCATTTCTACTTTTGTTACCAACGCGATGGATGGAAAGTGAGGCGATATGGGTTCCGTATAAATTGATCATGGTTTTTTAGTTACAGAGTTACAGAGATTAATTCCAATTTTCGTCGAAGTCCAGGTTATCGTAGTCCTCGGGGTCGAAATCCAACTCCTCATCCGCATCCTCCACGGCATCATCTGCCACAAATTCTTTGTCGGGAGCTTCTTCTGGAATTTGTCCATGGGCGAACATGAGGTTGGGATAGGTGCGACCTTCTTCGTATTCCGCAATTTCCGCCAATTCTACCAAAAAGGTCCAAAGGTTGAAGAAGTCGTAAACGTAGATGAGCTTTGTTTGGGTTTCGCTCACTACATCTTCCAAAAGGGTTTCATTCATGATCCTTACACTTCCGGGTTCTTCACTCATATCGAAAAGTGCAATTTCCTCCCCCTGTTCCCAAAGGTCGTTACTCACATAAAAGGACGCCATTTCCTGTCCGCCAAACCCGAAAGCTTGCGTTAGCGTATTGTGTAAATCCTCCAGGGTGTTGGAAGCTTCAATCTCAATGTCGCGAAACACATCTTCATGGGTGTCCAATATGGCTCTAAATCGATAAATCATCACTTGAAAATTAGGACGGCAAAGTTACAATTTATTCCCTTCTTAAAGGAAGGCGAGGTTGTTTTTTACCAAGTATTATTTGCTGAATCGATGCAAGGTAAAAGTCATGGCAGCCAAAAGGAAGAAGGCCATTACCTGATGCAAAACCCCTAACCAAATAGGGACCTGCAAGATTAGGGTAAACACGCCCAGTACAAATTGTATGATCACCATGGCAACCAATAACTGGATACCTTTGTCCTGTAGATTTGTAAGAGCTATTTTTCGACTCCTGTAGGCAATAATTGCTATAAAGATCACCACTACGTAAGCAAGATAACGATGTACGAATTGTACCCCACTTTTTCCCTCCACAAAATTCTTCCAAACAGGTTCCTGTTCTATGGTAACCGTTTCATGAATCAGTTTGCCATCGCTCATAAGCGGCCAATGGTTATGGATCCAACCTGCATCCAATCCGGCAACAAAAGCCCCGTAGATAATCTGAAGGAGCAATACTGCCATTCCCCATCTAATGAGATTCCGAAAGCCTTTAACAACGGTTTTCTTGTCTGGATAAATTAGGTCCAGTGCCACCCACAACGTATAAGCAAAGGTGATAAAGGCTGTGGTTAAATGCATGGCCAAGCGATAATGGCTTACATCGGGGCGATCTACCAAACCACTTTTAACCATGTACCAGCCTAAAAAGCCTTGAAAGGCACCCAGTCCCAATAATATCAGGCATTTGCGAATGGTGGGTTTGGTGAGCTGTTTGCGTATTAGGAAATAAACGAAGGGGATGAAAAAAACGAGGCCAATGAGGCGTCCGATGACGCGATGTATCCATTCCCAAAAATAGATGCTTTTAAAATCCTCTAAGGTGAAATTATAGTTGATTTTCTGATACTCAGGGTATTGTTTGTACAATTCGAAAGCCTCTTGCCATTCAGCGTCATTCATAGGAGGAATGGTTCCAGAAATCAACTTGTAGTTGGAGATAGAAAGTCCTGAATGCGTTAAACGGGTAATTCCGCCGACGATCACCATGATAAAAATTAAAACACATCCCGTTAATAGCCAGTAGATTACTTTTTTATTGTCCTTCATTCCTTAATGAGTTTCATAGTTCCAGAGTTTCAGAGTTACAAAGTTTCAGAGTTACAAAATTTGTAAGGACACTCTTAGTTTCTCTGTCTCTTTGCTTCTTTGTCTCTTAGTCACTTACTACCTTTAATCCAATTTGAACTCCTTTTTTCAGCATAAATTCCCGGGCTGCATGATACTCATTGGGAATTTCCCCTTCCAAAATGGCTTCTTTTATGGCCTCCTTTATAATTCCGATTTCCCTAGATGGTTTCAAGCCAAACGTATTCATGATTTCCTCGCCGGTCACAGGAGGTTGGAAGTTTCTAATGCGATCGCGTTCTTCTACCTCTTCTATTTTTCGTCGAACCAGCTTAAAATTGTTGTGGTATTTTTTAAATCGCCTAGGGTTTTTGGTCGTGATATCGGCCTCACACAAGGTCATAAGGTCCTCCACATAATCACCGGCATCGAACACCAATCTCCGAACCGCGCTATCGGTAACCTCGGTAGCCAAGACAATGGGCCTGGAACTCATATACACCATTTTCTGAACGAACTTCATCTTTTCATTCAGTGGCATACGAAGGCGTTTAAATAGTTTATATACCATTTTGGACCCTACGAATTCATGCCCGTGAAATGTCCATCCATTCCGCTTGTCGAAGCGCTTGGTGGGCGCTTTCCCAATATCATGGAGCAATGCGGCCCAGCGCAACCACAAATTGTCTGTGGTTTTGGCAATGTTATCGACTACCTCGAGCGTATGCCAAAAATTGTCTTTGTGTCGCTGCCCTTCCTTTTCCTCTATACCCTTTAGGGCCATTAGTTCTGGAAAGATATAGGGGAGCAATCCTGTATGATGCAATAGGGTAAATCCGATGGACGGAACAGGCGCTGCCAAGATTTTATGAATTTCTTCTACGATGCGTTCCTTCGAGATGATTTTAATACGATCTGCATTGCGCTCAATGGCAGCAAGGGATTCTTTTTCAATGCGGAAATTGAGCTGGGTAGCAAACCGGATAGCGCGCAACATGCGCAAGGGATCATCGCTGTAGGTAATATCGGGATCCAAAGGCGTTCGAATGCATTTGTTATTTAGATCTTCTACGCCATTAAACGGATCCAATAAGTTGCCATAATCGGCTTCATTCAAGCTAATGGCCAACGCATTAATGGTAAAGTCCCGTCGGTTCTGGTCATCTTGTAACGTTCCGCCTTCCACGGCAGGATTTCTGCTATCTTCTTGGTAGCTTTCCTTTCGAGCACCCACAAATTCCAGTTCTATATCCTGACTTTTGAGCATGGCCGTGCCATAGTTTTTAAATATAGAAACCCTCGGTTTATTAGGGAGCAATTGAGATACCTGCTTGGCGAGATCAATTCCGCTACCAATGGCTACCACGTCCACATCTTTGGCATCACCCCGTTTTAAGAGGTAATCGCGTACAAAACCACCAATAACATAACAGTCTACCTTCTGAAGGGAAGCAGCTTTCGAAATGGTATTGAAAATGGGATGTTGAAGTGCGTTTTTATAGTTGGGAACTGTGGACATTAATCTCTAATAACCTTGACCGTGCCGTCGTTTTTCAGTTTGATGATAGCCGACGGTTTTGCGGGCTTTTTGTTCTGTTGCAAATTTACGACATAGTCCACGCCCTCCAAAATCTCTGGGCTTATTTCTTTGAAGGTAGCAGGTGTTTTCATACCACTTATATTGGCCGAAGTAGAGACAATAGGCCTGCGGAATTTTCGGATCAATTTTTTGCAAAAATCATCTTTGCTTACCCTTATGGCCAGAGAGTTGTCATCTGCGATCAAATTCATGGCAACGCGAATGGGGTCGTCATAGATGATCGTGGTGGGCTTGGCCGCATATTTCAGGATGTCGTAAGCTACCTCAGGAACATCCTCCACGTATTGATTCAACATCTTAAAATCGCTCACCAAACAGATCAGGGCTTTGCTTTCTTCACGCTGTTTCAATCGGTAGACGGCTTGTATAGCGTCCTCGTTCGTCGCATCGCAACCAATTCCCCAAACGGTATCGGTAGGATAGAGGATGGTTCCCCCTCGTTTTAAAACTGCAATGGCCTTTTCAATTTCGTCGTACATAGCTCCTAATTTGAATCGCCAAAGATAAGCCGTAAATAGTTCTCTTTCTGAAATTGAAAGTCCCACTTGGGATTTTTATAGTATTCATGATGGGATGCATTCAAACTTGGAATTAGGGAGTCAATATTCTGAAAGTCATAAAAAATGGCGTTTTCCTGAAAATCTGGAATCCTACTGAAAGATTGCTCCATAAGTAAGGGAATTCGATATCCAAATGCCAAATTATAACTTCCTGAAACCTTGTATTTCTGAAAACGTGAAAAGAACTCATTATTGGGATGAATCAAGGGCATGATATAATCACTGTTCTGAATGTAATCGTGAAATAGCTCATTGGAAACAAAAGCGTCGAAGAATTTGAAGTTCTGGTCCGAAGGGTATTGCTTGGCTTCTTCAACAAATGTCTTGGCTTGCTCATTTTCTGGCCGACCGAGGAATATAATTTTTATGTTTTCGGGAATACTCCATTCTTTGAATATGCTGTAATCCCTTTTATCCAAAGAGATCACCCCAGGTACTGTAATCCAGATTTCTCCTTCAGGTTTTTGTAGATTTTTGGGAAATTCTGGAAAGAAAATGGGATAATAGGCGCCTACTTTGGTAGTGGTTAGGTTTTCTTTCTGAATAGTTTCCGCTACAAAATCATTAAGCGTTAAGTAAGTATCCATTTTTTGGGTGACTTTACGCTGTTTGGTCTTTTCAAAAAGATTATGCCCATTGTGAAGGGTTCCCACCAGCCTGATCCGCTTGGGAAAAGGGAAAGAAATCAGCTTACGGATGTTGCTTTCTGCACTGTTGAAAATCACGGTATCGAATCCGCCTTTAACGATTTTACGCCAGGTCGATAGCCAACTCTGATACTTTTTCCACTTAGAACTGAAATCGAAATAAATGATTTCCTCGACATCTGGCAGCTGCTTAACTCGGGGTTCGAGTTCGGGATGGCAAAACAGGGTAACATGGCCAGTTCCCTTCAGATATTGAATCTGACTGTACAGGCATTCATCATGAAATGCCCCAGCTTCTATGAGCGCTACCTTATGCATCCAACGGGGTTTGTTTGTGTTTCAACGAATGGGAAAGCGGCATCCCAGCCAATAGGAGTTTAAAAAGTTTCCAATACTTGGGTTTGAAAAGCGCCCGGAAGAAATAACGAAGGCAAAAATAGATCTGGACTCCTTTGGTTCTGAAAACCCCAAAGTGTTTTTTCAAATAATAAAACAGGGAAATTTTCTGTTCAATTTTCATGGTTAAATTGCTGCTGGAACTGGCACTTTCGTAATGAATGTATTCCAAGCTTGGCACCAAATAGGCAACTTTCCCCTTTTGCTTGCGCATTCTTCGACAAACATCACTCTCTTCATAGTAAAGGAAAAGGTGGGTGTCGAATCCTCCCACGGCCCTAAAAATCTCCGCATCGGTAAACATAAAAGCACCTTGTACATAATCTACCTTCAATGGCTGGTCGTATGTCTTTTTTCTATTGGGATATCGTTTGGGATTCACGAACTCCAAAAACCCTCTTTTCAGGATTTCCCGAGCGGGAGAGGCAAAGTGGTCGATCGTTCTCCGGAAGTTACCTTCATGATCCAGCATTTGTGGGGAACACATACCAGCATCGGGATGGGCTTCCATAAATTGGACCAAGGATTGTAAGGTGTCTGGACTCACCATCAAGGTGTCGTTGTTAATGAAAGCATAGTACCGACAATCATCAGCATGTTCCACTCCGAGCATGTTCCCACCCCCAAATCCTGTATTGAGAAGACTCCGGATAACCTTGACCTTGGGTGAATCGATTTCTGCAATCCCCTTTTGTAGTATTTCGTAATTCGCAAGGGTAGAAGCATTGTCTACCACCACGATTTCATAGGCAATATCCTCCTGAGTATTTTCCAAGATGGATGCCACACATTTAATGGAATATGCACTGGAGTTGTAATTTACGAGTATACAGCTTACATCAATCATGGTTTCAAGATAGCTTGCCAGCGTTTTGAAATGGTTTCGGTGGTGTATTCATGTGCGGCTTCGATGGCCAAATTCGATCGTCCTTCGGTAAAAGACTTGCCCTTTAATAGCGAAGCTAAGGTATTTTTAATTTCTCCTTCTGCGAACAGATCACCAAATCGTTCGTTTATAATTTCTTTGGGACCACTATGATGGGATGCAATGGGCAAAGTGCCTTGGGACATGGCTTCGATAAGGATGATTCCGAAAAGCTCCTCCCATTTCGCAGTCTTTTTGGAATTCAGTACCAAGAATTCATGAGAAGCCAATTCCTTCTTCAAGGCTTCCTTGCCTGAGACATACCCTTTAAAGTGAATATTGGGGTGGGCATCGGCATAGGATTGGACTTCCGAATTCATTTTTCCGTCACCAATGAGGGTCAAGGTAGCCGAAGGGGTTTTAGAGAAAAACTCCAATAATTCAGTAATGCCCTTTTCGGGGGTTAATCGGCCCACATAGATAAAACTGTCGATACTTCTTTGTTGTATACTTCTTTGGGTAAAGTCTGGATGCAATGAATGATAAACCACACTTACTGCATCTGAAGGGATCTTATAATTTGCCGAAAGCTGCTTTTTACCTTGTTGGGTAACCGCAAAAATATGTTTACAGTGATCCTCTAAAAAGGATCGCCAAGTTTCCATGACCGCAGGTGTGTTTTTCTTTCGTTTGGGATGAAAACTGCCGTCCCAATAGGTCCATGAGGTATGGTAATAAAGCTGATGTTTCTTTAACAAGGGAAGCAAGGATTTCAGTTTGGGATCAAATGGAGCAATTCCCAATACCACTTTTTTGTTCCGTGAAAACAGGAGGGAGAGCATAAATCCAGTGTTTTGAAACTGTTTGGATAACAATTTCCATTTTCCCTTTACAATCCCTTTATAGAATTTACTGAAAATGGAAAACTCCCTATGCTCCAGTTCATAGCCGTTTTGCTGCGCGAGATGATCCAAGGCATAGTAGTGGCTCGGAGCTCCATTTTTGTGCAGTACGTATATTTTTTTTGGCATGAGACTAGTTTATTTTCCGATACAGCAACCAAAGGTTAACATACCTTTTAAACACCGAAAATGCATTGATATAGGCCAAAATAAAACCTTCCTTTCCATCCAAAATACCCAGACGTAAAATGTATTGGTGCCAAAATCGATACCAAGGTCGGAACAGGAAATGATACAGATTGGGTTTTTTACCCTTTTTGTACAGCATACGGGCTTGCAGCGAGCTATATCTGTGCAACTTTCCCGTATAATCGTCCATACTTTTATAGGTATGATGCGGAAGTCGGGATTTTAATTTTCCCAACGTACCTGAAACATCCAAGGTTTCATGGACCAAATTACCATTATAGCGCCCCTTTTCCTTTCTGAAAATGCGAACCACCCAATCCGTTTGGAAACCACTGTATTTAATTCGTTTCCCCATAAAATGGAGCTGCCTTTTTACACGGTAGGCATCTGCTTTTGGGTTTTTGAGCACTGATTGAATTTCCTGTGCCAAGGCTTGGGTGATTTCTTCATCAGGATCGAAAAAGAGGATCCAATCATGAGTGGCCTGATCGATAGCAAAGTTCTTCTGGTCACTAAAATTATCGAATTTTCGAAGGACGACTTTTACCTTGTCAAATTGAGAAGCAAGTGCAGCGGTATCGTCCGTGCTGTGGGAATCGACAATAATGATTTCATCCACAAAATGGAGACTTTTAATAAAATCTTCGATTACGGAGGCCTCGTTCAGGGTAATGGCGACAGCACTGATTTTCGTTTCCTGCTCCAAAAGTGGCGTTTATTTTGGGTAAAAGTAATAATTTTACTCGCAAAGCGAGCGATACACGCGACGGGTTTGGCCCTGAGTTGCTTGCATAAATTTCAAGAATCAGGATTTTGGCAAAACTCCCAATTTTAATGTACCACAAGGTAGATGCACAACAAAGTGCAGGGTTGACTATTTCGGAAGAAAAATTAGAGATTCAATTCAAGTACTTAGTTGAAAATGGATATCAAAGCCATCATCTTTCCCATGTGCGATCCTTGAAACAACTTCCTAGTGGAAAGCATGTCATGATTACATTTGACGATGGTTATGTGAATCAGTTAATCTATGCTGTTCCCCTGCTTCAGAAATATAACTTAAAGGCTACGCTCTTTATTCCTTTAAAATATGTTGGGGATCAAGATCGATGGAACGATAGGCCTGAACCCATTATGGATGTTGAGATGCTCAAAGGGCTGCCTTCAGATACTATTGAGTTGGCTTACCATAGCTACGCCCATAAGAAGTACGATGAGCTTTCAGAAGCTGAACGTATTGAAGACACCAAAAAGGCACTGCAGGCCGTTTCTGAAATGGGCCTTTCCTTGGAGAAGTCGGTAGCCTATCCCTACGGGAAATTCCCAAGGGACAAAGATGGCAAGCAGCGTTTCTTTCAACATTTAAATGACAACGGATTTCATTATGGGCTTCGCATCGGGAATCGGGTGAATTCGTTTCCGTTTTCAAATCCGTACGAAATCAATAGAATCGATGTAAAAGGAGAGTGGGACCTTTCAAAATTCAAAAGAAAACTGCGTTACGGGAAGTGGTTCTAGCGCATATTGCGTTGTAAGAGGATGAGCTTGGCATAGCGCTGAAAAACCCCATACGCATTAATGGCCGAAATACTCAATCCCGGAATACCATCCTTAAAACCACCTTTTAGGACATACGAACTGAAAAAGCGCCAGGAAGGTTTAAAAAACAACAAAAACAGATTGGCTTTTTTACCTTTTTTCTGAAGTTGCTCGGCCTGAAACCAAGCATAACTTTCCCGCTTTTGAATGTAATGCTCCAATCCTTTATAGGTAAAATGGAGAACCGGGTTCTTTAAAGTTCCTATGCTTCCGTTCACCTGAAGTTTTTCATGAACCAAGCCCGTATATTTAGTCCCTTCACGCTGCACCAATCGCAATACATTGCTGCTGTGATGGTACAAAAAACGGTTCATGTAGAAGTGCGGAAAATTCAGTTTATAGCCTTGGTGTTTCCCTTCGTTCATTGCTTTTTTAATTTCAAGTTGAAGAGGATAGGTAATCCGTTCGTCCGCATCCAAGAACAAGACCCAATCACAGGTGGCATGCGCTAAGGCGTGGTTTTTCTGATTGGAAAAATTGTCGAATTTTCTTTGAAGGAACACCGAAGCATACTTTTGAGCAATTTCTGGGGTATGGTCCGTGCTGAAACTATCGATAACGATAATCTCATCGGCAAACCGTACCGATCGTATGGCCGATTCCAGATAGGCTTCCTCGTTAAAAGTGGGTATGATAACACTCAGTGTAGGCACGGCCCAAAGGTAATCATTTTGCGACGGAACGGGGAAAGTTCGTTACCTTTGCATTCCATAAAAACAATGCATTTTGGATAGTTTAGGAATTTCGGTGGTCGTAAGCACTTACAATAAGGAAGAATGGCTTCGCAAGGTATTGGAAGGCTATAAATACCAGACATATAATCATTACGAAGTGATCGTTGCAGATGACGGTTCCCGTGAAACTACCAAAGAACTTATTGAGTCTTTTCAGAAGGATTATCCGGTTCCCTTGCGCCATATTTGGCATGAGGACGATGGCTACCGCAGACAACGCATCCTAAATGTTGCCATTACTGAGGCAAATATGCCCTACATCCTTTTTACCGATGGCGATTGTATTCCGCGTAAAGATTTTGTAGAAGTACATGCCAAGTATGCTGAAGAAGGCTTTTTCTTATCCGGTGGATACTGTAAACTCCCTATGAAAACCAGTGAGGTAATCACAGAAGATGATATCCGTACCGAACGTTGTTTCGATGTTTCCTGGTTGAAACAACAGGATAAACTAAAGGGGACGCAATCCCTAAAGTTGAACAGCGGACCAGTGATGGCCTCCATTTTAGATTTTATTACTCCTACCAATGCCAGTTTCAATAATTGTAATTCCAGTGCTTGGAAGGAAGATCTTATAGCTATAAACGGCTACGATGAACGTATGCAATACGGTGGGCCTGATCGTGAATTAGGGGAGCGTTTGGAAAACTTTGGGCTCAAGTCCAAACAAATCCGTCACAAAGCCATTGTGCTGCATTTGGATCATGCCCGTGGTTACAAGACCAAAGAATCCTTGGAGCGAAACCTTGCGATTCGTAAGGCCGTGAAGGATGAAAACAAGAATTGGACGGAGCATGGGATTGTTAAGGGGCCGAAGCCGGAGTAGTCTTTAGTCGATAGTCCTTAGTCTGTTGGCTATGGTCGATAGGATGTGTTAAATTTTTTTGCAACTGAAAATATTTTTGTCATTGAGGGATATGGGACGCCGAGTAACCCATAGGGTTGTATCGAGTTGCCCCTTTTAAACAAACTTTTTGCATCTTAACAAGACACACCTCGATACGTTTTGTTGATCCCTGAGTGTTCTGCGTAGCAGAATGTATCGAAGGGCAACAAAACACTCGATGTCCACCGTGCTAAAACTTATACCTGAGAATACGCACCTACCTTCCAATAGGTATCATCGACCGTGCTATGAACTACTTCGAAGGCCTCTTCCTTTAATTTTGGGTTCTCTTTAAAATATTCCCAGCAGGTGGCACCTTCCCTAAAAATAGACACGATTAGGATTCCATTTTCATGAAGACCGGATAGGATGTTATTTAGTACCCGTGTACGTTCCGAATCATGGATGTAGTAGAACGCCTCGTTAAGAATGATTACATCATAAATATCCTTGGGAGTGAAATGCAAGAGGTCATGCGTTTCAAAATCGGCTTTTGGGAAGTGCTGTTTTTGCGCCATTTTCACCGAAACTTCTGCATAATCCACTCCAAGAAATGAAGTAAAACCATCATAGGTCATTCTTCGGTTAAGGACACCATCCCCACAGCCTAGATCCAATATGGATTTGGGTTGCCAACGATGCAAAAAGGAATCGATCTGTTCGTAGCGCACCCGTTCTTTTTCACCGCCCAATTTGTCCCACTTGCCACGGAAGTACTGACTGTTGAATTTCATCTTCCTTCTCCAATGTCTGTATCGATCTTTAAAATTCATGGAATCTTGACGGTTAAAGGTGATTGCTCAAATAAGGCATAAGCTTATCCAAAATAAGCGCTGGCGTTAATTTACGGTATAATTGTTCGGGATTTGCTTCAATTTCCTTCTTTTCTTCCCTTGATAGGCTTTCAAAATAATCTTCATCATCTTCAAATAGGTGTATGGAATCGTGCTTTTTGCCATCTTCAAAACTGTTCCAATGGGATTTGTTGATGTAGGGTGAATAGATGGTAAAGGTAGGTTTGTCCAAGGCCTTGGCAATGTGTACACTTCCACCTTCATTGGAAATAAGGAGATCACATTGGTTCATGAGTTTTACGAATCCGCGGATGGAATCTTCGTAGATATCCAAATTGATCTGCTCCTTAAACTGGCACATATCATAGATCCTCAAGGCTTCTTCCTTTTGGTGGGGTGCATAATTGAACAGTAAGGTAGCCTTATGGCTTTTTGCCAAATAATCAATAAGCTTTGCTGTGTACTCATAAGGTAAAGACTTATTGGGTGTACTGCCCAAAACCCCCAACATGATTACTGGACGGTCCAAGGATGCAATCCGTTGATATTTTTTTTCCTCCTCTGTCAAGAAAATCCCGTACATGGGATCGGGTTTTTGCATGCCGAAAGCTTTTTCCAACAAATTCATACGATCCTGTAATGCCTTCCCGCAGGGCAATGAGGATTGATCCAGAAAGGTTATGGCTTGGGTGTAAAAGGGGAGCTTGAGGCGTTTGCCTTTTCGTTTGAATCCGATGCGAACCGGAGTCCCAGACAATAAACACATCAGCCTACTCTGAAACTTGGCATACGGATCGATGATGATATCGTATTTCTCTTTTCGAAGCTGGCGTATGGTATTCAGTAGGATGGGTATTCTTTTCAATTCGGCATCCTTGGCCAAAATAATACGATCGATATTTGGGTTTTGTTCGATGACCCCTGCCGTGTAATCATAGACAAAATAGGTGATGTGGCAGTTTTCGAAATGCGATTTGAGATTGTTTGCCAATACCGAAGCGATGAGAACATCGCCAATTCTTTTGTTCTGTATGACAAGAATTTTCTTAGGTTGCATTACCTTCGCAAGGTATCTTTTTTTTGAATTTTTAAAAATTAAAATGCCCACGAACTTCGTTGTCCATGATAACTTCAAAGTAGAGCAGGATGCCTTGGAATCCTTGTTGAAGGATTTTGACTCTCAAGGGGAGTACGTAGTGAAGGGAGACCGTAATGCCATTAAGAAGTTTGAAGTAGGGAATAAGGTCTTCAATGTCAAAAAATTCAAAACGCCCAATGTGTTTCAAAGCTTGGTATATCGATACCTTCGTGAGGGAAAGGCAAAGCGTTCTTTCGAATACGCCAGAAAGCTTCAGCAATTAGGAATTAAAACTCCAGCACCGGTTGCCTATATGGAGCGTTTTGGTATAGGGTTAAAAGAAAGCTATTACATTTCAGAACATTTGGATTATGATTTCGATTTTCGCGTGCTCAACCACAATCCCAAATGGCCCAACCGAAAGGAAATCCTCGAACAATTTGCGGCCTTTACATTCCAAATGCATGAAAAGGGAGTCAATTTTTTGGATCATTCCCCGGGAAATACCTTGGTTAAAAATAAAGGCAACGGCACTTACGATTTTTACCTGATCGATCTGAATCGAATGCGATTTGAGACCTTGGGTTTTAAAAAGCGTATGTACAACTTTAGGAGACTGTGGCTTTCCAAAACCATGATCAATGTGATGTCGCCTGTGTATGCCGAATTATGTGGGATGTCGGTGAATCAGGTGCATTATTGGATGTCCTATTATTCACGAAATTTTCAGAAGAAGGTAAACGCCAAGAAAGTTCGTCGACGAAAACGGAGGGGGTGATGAACGGTATGCAGTTGACAGTTGGCAGTTTGCCGTGTTCAGTTGGCAGGTTTTGAGTTCAGAGCGGTATGGACACTGAGTAACCCGAAGGGTTGTATCGAAGTGTCAGTAACGGTATGCAGTTGGCAGTATTCAGTTTGCAGTAGCAGTCCTCAGTAGACAGTTTAGACCTCGTCTAAATCAACTATTCTTTAACGATTTTCCGAGTAATGATACTATTTCCCAATTGCATTTTTATAAAGTAGGTGCCAGTGGTATATGCGGTAAAATTAATGGTGGTCTCTATCCCAGGCTGGTCAACCTGATATAGCTTTTGCCCCATGATACTAAATACTACGATGGAATCCAAAGGATCTTTAGCAACAAGATTTACCATATCTTGGGTAGGATTAGGATAAATATGAACCAAAGTCCCATGGGTAAAGTCGTCCAGGTTTAAAATATCACATACCTCAGGATCAGTATTGAAGGCCACATCCAGTGATAGCCCCAGTGGTTGGATATAGTCCGGGCAAACCGAAGGAGCGCCACTCACCGTGTAGGAGCCGGGGGTTGTTATTTCTAAGGTCTGGTCGGTTTCATCCGGAATAGGAGATCCGTCCCTAAACCACGTTATGTTGGTGTCATAAGGATTATTTAGCGCCAAAAACATACTATCGCCTTCACAGATTAAATAAGTGCCGGCATCAAATATAAAATCTCCAGTAGCAATCACCGATGGGAGCAGGAACACCCATTGATCCAGCAATACTTCTGGGGATCGTTCGGTACAACCATCTACGGTTACATCTACCGAATAATAAGTCAATATGTCTGCATTAAAAACAGCCAAGGAATTATTTGTAGCTCCAGAAATTGGCATCTCAGATCCTCCACTAAAAGGCCTGGAGAACCACTGGTAGGCATCTGCATTGTCTATGGTGCTGAACAGCTCACCTTCTTCCTGGAAAGGGCAAAAGAAAATATCGCCTTCTATTATGGGGTCAAAACTACACTGCGCACTTACTTGGAACAATCCAGAAAAAAGAAACAGCAGGAAAATAATTTTTTTCATCTCGAATGGATTTTATAGCACTAAGTAATGTTAAAGATAAGGTAGTTCTGGAGAACAGGCAATTAGGATCGTACTCAATTTAGAGTGCGTTAACTATTGCATAATCAATAAGTTGTTAATTTCGTTATCGGGCGTTCTATGAGATTTTGGGAATAAATAACATCTTAGGTTTTTGAAACCCGATCGGTATATAGAACGGTATTCTTTATTAAACCGCCACATCATGCTCCCTTAGAGCATCGTTTAATGAGGTCTTTTTATTGGTGCTTTCTTTACGTTTGCCAATAATCAAGGCACAGGGAACTTGATATTCACCAGCTGGGAACTTTTTGGTGTAGCTTCCAGGAATTACAACGGATCGAGCGGGAACCCTTCCTTTCATTTCTATGGGTTCTTCCCCAGTAATATCGATGATCTTGGTAGAGGCAGTTAATACCACATTGGCACCTAAAACGGCTTCTTTTTCTACGCGAACGCCTTCCACGACGATACAACGTGAGCCTATAAAGGCATTGTCTTCAATAATCACAGGAGCCGCTTGTAAAGGTTCCAATACCCCTCCTATACCCACACCGCCGCTGAGGTGCACATTTTTACCAATTTGGGCACAACTTCCTACGGTGGCCCAAGTATCTACCATGGTTCCTTCGTCCACATAGGCCCCAATATTTACATAACTGGGCATCATGATCACACCTTTCGAAATATAGGCGCCGTGTCTGGCAACCGCATGTGGGACCACACGAATTCCCTTGGCTTCATATCCTTTTTTCAATGGAATTTTGTCATGATATTCGAAAATACCTGCTTCCATGGTTTCCATTTTCTGGATGGGGAAGTACAGCACCACAGCCTTCTTTACCCATTCGTTTACCTGCCAACCCTCATTGGTGGGTTCTGCACAACGCAGCGTACCTTCATCACAAAGGCGTACCACTTCACGAATGGCATCTTGGGTTTCTGGGTTTTGCAGTAGGGAACGATCCTCCCAGGCGTTTTCTATGGTTTGCTGTAATCCGGTCATGGTGTAAAACGTGGTTTTTATAAGAAACACAAAGATAATCCCCTCATTGAAATCAAGGCACATTTTTAGCATACTATTTTGTAAACCGCTATTTTTGCAAACTAATTATGGCGAGGATACTGGCATTGGATTATGGAACGAAACGAACGGGCATTGCTGTTACGGACGAATTGCAAATTATTGCATCGGGGCTAACAACGGTTCCCACTCCCGATTTGATCGGTTTTCTCAAGGAATATTTTACTTCGGAAAAGGTAACATTGGTGCTGGTTGGGGAACCCAAGCAGCGCGATGGAAGTCATTCCCAAGTAGAAGAGCATATTCAAAAATTTTTAGAAACCTATGCCCTAGAATTTCCTAACATACCGGTGGAGCGCGTAGATGAACGATTTACGAGTAAAATGGCCTTCCAAACCATGATAGATAGTGGCTTAAAGAAGCAGCAGCGGCAAAATAAGGCGTTGATTGATGAAATTAGTGCTACCATTATTCTGCAGGATTATTTGAACAGAAAATAGAACAAAGGAATAGACCAGAGACGAATGTCTATAGACTAAAGACTAAAGATTACAATGATATACCCAATAGTTGCATACGGCGATCCGGTACTTCGTAAGGAGACCAAGGAGATTTCGGAAGATTATCCCAATTTTTCGGAACTGATAGAGAATATGTTCGAAACCATGTATGCCGCTCACGGTATCGGTTTGGCCGCACCTCAAATTGGTTTGCCTATCCGTTTGTTTATCGTGGATGCTACGCCTTTCGAGGACGATGAAGATTTATCCGAAGAAGAACAGCAATTCGTATCTACTTTTAAGCGCGTTTTTATCAATGCCAAAATTGTAGAGGAGACCGGTGATGAATGGGCATTTAATGAAGGTTGTCTAAGTATACCCGATGTACGGGAGGATGTCTTTAGGCAGGGTACCATTACCATTGAGTATCTGGATGAAAACTTCAAAAAACAGAAGGAAACCATTGATGGGATTGCTGCAAGGATCATTCAGCATGAATACGATCATATCGAAGGGATTTTGTTCACGGACAAACTATCACCGCTTAAAAAACGTTTGATTAAAGGCCGTTTGGCGAACATTTCAAAAGGAAAGGTAAAAGTGGATTATCGCATGCGTTTCCCACAGGCCAAAAAGAAACGTTAATCCTTTTGGAATAATCGGGATTAGGCTAGATATTTGCGCCCTTCAAAATAGGAAAGAATGAGTTTAGAAAAAGTTTTATCGATATCTGGTAAACCAGGTCTATACCTTTTAAAAACCCAAACCCGTACCGGGTTGTTGGCAGAGTCATTAATGGATGGAAAAAAAATAACGGTTAGTGCACGCCACAATGTAAGTTTGCTTTCCGAAATCGCCATTTATACCTTGACGGAGGAAGTTCCGTTGCGGGATGTTTTCCGAAAAATCCATGATAAGGAAAGTGGAGGGGAAGCGATTAGTCATAAAGCTTCCAAAGATGAGTTGGAAGAGTATTTTTTCAATGTACTTCCTGATTATGACGAAGATCGCGTATACCCAAGCGATATTAAAAAAGTGGTACAATGGTACAACTTACTGAATAAACATGGTATCAAAGATTTTTCTGAAGAAGAAGGAGATGCTTCCGAAGAGGAATAACCTTGATAACTTTTCAATAAATTAAATACAAAAGAATCCTTACCCATGTAAGGATTTTTTAGTTTTAAGCATGCAAAACGCTAGGGAACAACAATTGGCGGCATTCGACCGCTTACTAACCATCATGGACGAACTCCGGGAACAATGCCCTTGGGACCGTAAGCAAACCATGCAAACATTACGTCATCTAACTATTGAAGAGACGTACGAGCTGGGAGATGCCATTTTGGAGAACGATTTACAGGAAGTGAAAAAGGAGTTGGGAGACCTTTTATTGCACATTGTTTTTTACGCTAAAATTGGAAGCGAAACAGGTGATTTCGACATGGCCGATGTGGCAAACGATATCTGCGAGAAATTGATTTCAAGACACCCGCATATTTACGGCGATATTGAGGTAGCCGATGAAGAGGAAGTGAAGCAGAATTGGGAAAACCTAAAATTGAAGGAAGGCAAAAAAAGTGTGTTGGAAGGAGTGCCTAAGTCCTTGCCTGCCATGGTAAAAGCCAACCGTATTCAAGACAAGGTTGCTGGAGTGGGCTTTGATTGGGAAGAACCCCAACAAGTATTCGAAAAGCTGAAAGAGGAATTGGAAGAATTGCAGGATGAAGTGGCTCAACAAGATCCTGAGAAAATCGAGCAGGAATTTGGCGATGTATTGTTCTCTATGATTAATTATGCCCGTTTCCTTAAGGTAGATCCCGAAAGCGCCTTGGAACGTACTAATAAAAAGTTCATTAAAAGATTTCAATACCTGGAAGGCAAGGCCAAAGAAAATGGTAAAACCCTAAAGGAAATGACCCTGGCCGAAATGGACGTGTACTGGAACCAAGCCAAAAAGCTTTAGCCTTTGTCAAAGATGATAAGTCTTCCTTCTATAGTAAGGAGATCAAAGTTGAGGTGCTGCTGGATCCAATTCAGATTTTTTTCAGAATAAAACACCACATGGGTAGGGTCATCCTTATAGTACCAATTCGAAAATGCTGTGTTTTTGGAGATTAAATCGCTCATGCAGAATAGCTTACCGCCCTTATTTAAAAGGGATTGCATGAGATGAAATTCTTTCATTGGATGATGGAAATGTTCAATGACTTCGCAGCAGACAATAAAATCGTAAGTAGTTTCCAATACAGAACGGTCCCGATGAAAAAAAGGATCCCAAAGTGCCATGCTATAGCCCTTATGTTGCAATAATTTCGTGATCACCGGACCCGTTCCTGCCCCAAAATCCAATCCACGACTGGCATTGTCAAACTGGTTCAATACAGCTTCAACAATGGGACTTACAAAGTTTTGGTACCCTGTGTCCTCAATATCGTTTTGGTGTAATAAATAACGCTCCTTTTCCTCCTTTGGACTTGGCCAAAGGACAGGATTTTTAAAAACGGTACCACAATGCTGGCAGTTTATAAAGTCTTCTATATCATCCCGCTGTTGCAGATGGGAGCTTGTACACAGCGGGCAGTTCATTTATTCTTCTTTTTTTCTTAGGGAACGTATTTTTTGGAGTTTGGTTTTCCAAAGGGACAATTGTTCCTTTTGTCGATTAATGTTATTGTGCACATCTTTCACCAAGGGATTGTCTTCTTTGGCGTTTTGGAAAAATCCTAGGTTGTTTTCCAACTGACGGATTTCCTGCTGTACTTCATTGATCTTTTTCGAAATGAAGAATTCTTCATTCTGAAGCTTTCTGCGATCTTCTTGAGAAACAAGGGTGTTCAACTTGTTCTCGAATCGGATCATTTCGGCCTCCTGTTTGCCCAAGTTCAATGTACCGAACAATCCATCGAGCACCTTATTGAATTTGCGTTCGATATTTCTTTTGTTGAAAGGTACGCGCCCAATGGCTTTCCACTCGGCAATTTTGCCTTTAATCGTTTCCAGGTCGGCGCTGTGGTCACCGGTCATTTTTAAGCTTTCGATTGCACTCAGCAAGGATTCCTTGGCTTCAAAATGCGCCATTTCTTCTTTGTTGGCCTCGTTGCGCTCGGCGTGCACTCGATTGAAATAATAGTTGCAGGCGTCCTTAAACTGTTTCCAGATTTTGTCACTTTCCTTCCGCGGAACATGCCCAATGGACTTCCAATCACTTTGGATTTTTTTCATCAACGGTGTAACCACATCAAAATCCTCGCTGTCCTTGTTTTCTTCTGCTATTTTAATGAGCTCCAACTTCTTTTCAAGGTTGGTGTATTGTTCCTTTTTCTGATTTTTGTAGAAGCTGTTCTTTTCACGATTAAAACCACGTGTGGCTTCTTTGAAAGTGTTCCAGATTTCCTTGGCTTTCGATCTTGGCACTTTACCAATTTCGAAATATGCATCCCTCAATTTCTGAACTTCTTTGATACCTTGCTGCCAAGCTTTGTGACTGGCCTGGGTTCCTTCGGTAATCGTATTTATTTTGGCAACGATTTCGTTTTTGAGATCAAAATTCTCCTCGAACTTGGATTCCTGATCCTTGAGGTATTCCTGCCTTTTTTCGTGGATTACCTTGGTGGCGGCACTGAATTTATCCCACACATCTTCCCTAAATTCCTTGGCAACGGGACCAATGTCCTCTTTCCACATTTTATGGAGCATCTGCAACTCCCTAAAGGACTTGCTCAAGTCGGTTTCCTGAGCTAATTCTTCGGCACGACCAATAAGTTTCAGTTTTTGCTCAAGATTGTGTTTAAAATCCAGATCGCGGAACTCACGGTTAAGATGCAAGAAGTCGTAAAAATTCTCTACATGGTGTCGATAGGTGTTCCAAATGGTATTGTACTTATCCCTCGGGATCGGACCCGCCGTGTGCCAACGTTCTTGGATATCCTTAAAATGCTTGTACGTTGAATTTATATTTTCTTCGGCATTGAGTAATCCCTTCAACTCTTCGATAAGCTCTTCCCGCTTTTTGTAATTGGCCTGAAGGTCCCTTTTAAGATTTTGAAAATAGGCATTTCTTTTTTCCTTGAAATCGAAATACAAAGAATTGAATTGCTTCTTTAATGGGGTAGTGTAATGGAAGTCGATAATGTTACCTCCCTCTGCCAAGAATTCGTCTTTCTTCTGTTGTAATTCTTCAGCGAACTTGGCATTGAATTCGGTTTTAATCTCTTCTACACTGTTCTTTATTTTCTGAACATTACCTTCTTTTAAAAGCTTCTGAAAATGGGATATCAGTTCTTCCTTGTTCAAGGCGTGATAGTCGATCTCTTCTTCCTCCTCTTGGGCTTCTTCATGTTCATCATCGGAAGATTCAATTTCTTCTTCCTCTTCAGTGTCTTCTTCCTTTTCTGCTTCTTCCTCGTCTTCTTTTGCCACAGGGGTTTCCGGTTCAACGGCATCGTCCTCCTTTTCCCCTTTGGGCTCCTCTGCAATAGGTTCTTCGGCGGTCGTGTCCGGCGCTACATTTTCCTTGGTAACAGCTTCATTTTTTTTCGGGGATGTTTTTGGGGTTTCAGTTTGTTCAGAGGGAGATTCGGCAGTAGATTCCTCAATGGGCTGATCAACAGGTTGATTTTCTGCAGCTTCTTTTTCTTTTTCGTTTGGCAATTCTTTGTCCGACATTTATTTCAATGTTAGGTTCATACTCTAGGAATGTGAAAGATACTAACAACCTTGCACATGGCAAAGTTCTTAGATTACTTTTGGTGTTAAAGCTTTTGGGAATTAAGATTTCCAGATCGACCAGGCTTTTTCGGCCTGATATTCCAGCATTTTGAGCCCATTGCAGACCTTTGCGCCTTTGGCGAATCCCCTCTTTAAAAACTCGGTTTCACTGGGATTGTAAATGAGGTCGAAAAGGAAATGTTTGTCTGTAATTTTTTGGTAAGGAATGCTTGGGCATTCTTCCACATTGGGATAGGTTCCTAAGGGAGTACAATTCACTATTAAATAGTACTTGGACATGATCTCGGGGGTAAGATCATCATAGGTAATGGTGTCTTCAGATTTTAGTCGCGAAACGGAAAGAAAATCGAAGCCCATGGCATTGAGTACAAATCGAACCGCTTTGGCAGCACCTCCTGTTCCCAGGATCAGTCCCGTCTTGGCTTCAATAGGTAGAAAGTCGGCCAGTGCTTTGGCAAATCCGTAATGATCGGTATTGTACCCCGCCAAACGGCCATCTTTCAACTTCTTTATGGTGTTTACCGCACCAATTTCCAAGGCCTCCTTATCGATACGATCCAATAATGGCATTACGCTTTCCTTATACGGAATGGTGACGTTGAAACCTTTAGCGTCTGGGTATTGTGCTATGATATCTGGGAGCAAGTCGATACACTCCAAATCGAAATTTTCATAAGTATCCCTTCTTTTTTCCTGTTCAAATTTTCCTGTGAAATATGCCTTGGAAAAGGAATAATCGATGTTCTTGCCTATAAGTCCATATCGTGCCATGCCTAGGGGGTCGTCTTCTTTTGGTACC